>NZ_JAQOSR010000005.1:0-121035 GCF_046718885.1 Bradyrhizobium sp. UFLA01-814
GGGTGGGCCGAGGGGTAGGCGAGGCCGACCTGGCGCGTCACGTCGATGTCGATCGCGCGTATCGCGACATCAGGATTGCCGCGCGCCACGCCCTCGGGGACGATCGCGACGCCAACCCCGGCCGCCACCAGCGCCATCGCCCATTCCTCGGATTCCGCGATCGCCACCGGCTTGCGCGGCGGTGAGGCACGCTTGAAGAATTCCTGTTGCTCGCAATGGCAACGATCGATCATCGGAACGCCGGCGAAGTCGGTGGTCCGGAGCGTCTCCTTCAGCGTCAGGGGATGCGAGGGCGGCAGTGCCGCGACATAACGCTCACTCCACAGCGGGATGAAGTGCTCGCCGGCGCCGACCATGGTCTTGGCGACGATCCGCGCGTCGGCCTTCTCGCTGGCGCCGACCAGCCGGAGCGCAAGATCGGTATTGCCGGTCAGCGGCTTCAGCAGCGCGATGGTCCGGGCCTGATCGAGCGATCGCAACAGGCCGAGCGTCAGCGCCTGCCGCGTCGCGGGCTTGCGGAAGAGATTTCGCGCCGCGTCCGCCTCGTCGATGATCCTGCGGGCGATGCCGTGAAACTGCGCGGCTGAGGCCGTCGGGGCCATGCCCTTCTTGTGCCGAATGAACAGCGTGGTGCCGAGTTCGGCCTCGAGATTGGTGATCGCCGCCGAGATCGACGGCTGCGAGATGAAGCAGCGCTTCGCCGCGGCGGTCAGATTGCGCTCGCGGTAGACCGCGGCGAAGTAGCGGAGTTCACGGATATCCATAGGCGTATCCTATCACATGGATAGAAAGACAATATTTTACCTATGGAAACGCCAGTGGCAAGTCTGCGCCTGTTACAGCGGAGGACCTGTCATGCGCATCCACCATCTCAACACCGGCACGATGTGCCCGATCGGAAAGCGGCTCGTGAACGGCAGCGGCAGCATCTTCCAGCGGGCGCGGATGGTCTGTCATTGCCTGCTGGTCGAGAGCAACGACGGACTCGTACTGGTCGACACCGGGATCGGGCTCGACGACATCGGCGACCCGCCGCGGCTCGGACGCAAATGGGTGCGGCAGACGACGCCGCGGCTCGATCCGGCCGAGACGGCGGTGCGGCAGGTCAAGGCGCTCGGCTTCTCACCGGACGATGTGCGTCATGTGCTGCTGACGCATCTCGATCGCGATCACGCCGGCGGCGTGCCGGACTTTCCGAAGGCCAAGGTGCACGTCCATCGCAGGGAGTACGACATGGCGGTGACGCATCAGGTCACGCCGCCGCAGGGGCGCTACATCACGGCGCAGTGGCGGCATGGGCCGGATTGGAGTTTCTATGGTGCCGGTGGCGAGGACTGGTTCGGCTTCAAGGGCGCGCGCGCGCTCGGCGACCGCGAGCCGGACATCCTGATGATCCCGTTGCCGGGCCACACGCTCGGCCATTGCGGGATCGCGGTGCGCGACAAGGACAAATGGCTGCTGCACGCCGGCGACGCCTATTTCCACCACGCGCAGCTCGATGCCAGGCCGCGGATCCCGCTGGTGCTCGGCATGTTCCAGCGCCGCGCGGACATGGATCGTGCGACGCGCATCCAGAACCAGGAACGGCTGCGCCAATTGAAGGCGGCGCATGGCGCTGATGTGACGATCGTCAACAGCCACGATCCCGTCGACTACGAGACCTGCCGCTGCGGCCGGCATGCACTGGATGTGAGCTAACGCTTGCGAGCGGCAGGCGGCGGGGCCGGAGCGGGCAAAGGCGGCGGCGCCTCCTGCTTGGCCGCGACCGGCTCGGTCTGCACCTTGCACGAGGAGGCGGCGAGCGAGGCCTGCGCCTGCGGCATCAGGCCGGGCTCCGGCGCCAGCGCCTTCAGCAGGATCAGGCCGGTTGACGTCGGCGAGTCGATGATCAGCCGGTCGGCAGCGGTGATTTCCTCGTCCTCCGGCAGCTCGTTGTGCTGCGCCTCCGTCATCAGGTCGAGCTCGATCACCTTCTTGCCGGCGGAGCGGTCGTTGATCGCGTAATAGGCGACCTCGTTGCGGGTGTAGAACGACACCGACGTATAGGCCTGGCTGACCGGCACGGTGAGCTTGAGCGGTCCGGTCGAGAGATCGTAGCGGCAGATCGCCACCGCGAAGGCCGGATCCATCAGCGGCATCGGCGAATGGCTCGGGTCGGCCAGCGGCAGCTGCGTCACTTCGTTGAGCTTGGTCATCGGCGTCAGCCGCGAATAGGCGTCCTGCGAGGCGATGCGCGGCAGCGCCAGCACGCTGACGAGGTGCACCACGCCGCCGAGCAGCACGCCTGCGAGGATGGTGAGCAGCACGCGGATCATGGGCAGCCCGTTGTTGCGATCGACGGCATCGGCGCGTCGCGCTGGGTGCGGGTCGCGACCCCGACCGGCGTGTCGTAGAGGCGCAGCATCAGCGCGTAGCGCTCGATGCCGCCGGTCGGCAGCCAGTTGCCGGCGCGCGAGCGCGAGGCGATGTGGATCTCGAACGTGCCGTCGGAAGCGCGCATGATCTCCTGGCTGGTGAAGCCGTAGCGCTGCAGCGTGTTGGCGACCAGGTGGCCCTTGCGGTCGAACAGCGTCAGCGTCCAGAACCGCGCCGCCGGCGTCACGCCGCTGACCACGATGTCGCAGCGCCCGTCGAGCGGCTTGTTCTTGTCGTCGGTGGTCGCCGAGAACGCGATGCCGTCGCCGGTGCCGATCGGCAGCTCGCCGCTGCGCGCGATGGTGGCGCGCGAGTAGGGGTCGACATCGGAGGTGCCGCTCTTCGGACGCGCGGTCCAGGCGCCGATCTTCAGCGTGCCGAGATCGGTGCCGCGCGTCGCCGTCGCATAGGTCAGGCCGAGGCCAACGGCCGTGGCGATCACGAGTGCCAGCAAAGTGGTGAGGAGGAGCCGCACGTCAGTTCTTGCGTGGCACGGCCGGTGTCGCGCCGTCCGGCCCGGCCGCGGCAACGTAGTTTTCGGGGAACGCCAGCGCGCTCGAGGACTCGGCCTTGCCGGTCTTCGAGGGCTCGTTCAGCGTGGTCTTGCCGGCGGTTTTGGCCGCGTCGTCGAGCAGCTTCTCGACCCGCACCAGGATATCCGCGCCGCGCTTGGTCAAAACCGGCGGCGGGCCCGGCTTGGTTTCCAATACGCGCGGCGCCGCGTTGGCCTGGGCATTGGCCTGCGCCGGCTGCGGCGGCAGCTTCTGGCCCATGCCGACGCCGACGAGCTCCTTGACCTCCACGCCCTGATGCGCGGCGACCATGATGTCGTGCCAGGTCTGCGCCGGCAGCGAACCGCCGGTCATGCGGTTGGTCGGCGAATAGTCGTCATTGCCGTACCAGACCGCGCAGGTGAAGTTGCCGGTGTAGCCGACGAACCAGGCGTCGCGATAGGCGTTGGTGGTGCCGGTCTTGCCCGCGGTCGGAATGCCGTCGAGCGCGGCGCGGCGCGCGGTGCCTTCGCTGACCACGTGGCTCATCATGCCGGCCATGTCGGCGGCGATGTTCGGCGGAATGGCCTGCCGCGGTTTCGGACCGTCGCGGTCCCAGCGCCACACCAGGTCGCCGGCGCCGGTGCGCACCTCGAGCACCGAATGCGGCGTCACCGCCTTGCCGCGGTTCGGGAAAGTCGCATAGGCGACCGCGTGCTCCAGCACCGTGACTTCGTCGGAGCCGATCGGCAGCGACGGCGTATCGGGCAGCGGCGCCTTGAGGCCGAAGCGGCGCGCGACCTCGACGATCTTGGCGCGGCCCGCCTTCGGGCCTTCCTTGCCGCCCATCATGATCGAGAGCTTGACTGGCACCACGTTGATCGAGCGAGTGATCGCCTGCGTCAGCGTGACCTGACCCGAATAGGAATGGCCATAGTTCTGTGGGCACCAGTTGCCGATGCAGACCGGGCCGTCGACGATCTTCGAGTTCGGCGTGAAGCCGTTCAGCAGCGCCGTGGTGTAGACATAGGGTTTGAACGACGAGCCCGGCTGGCGATAGGCGTCGGTGGCGCGGTTGAACTGGCTCGCACCATAGTCGCGTCCGCCGACCATGGCGCGGATGCCGCCGTCGAGATCGGACACCACGGTCGCGGCCTGCGTCGCGTGATAGTCGCGCCCGAACTGGCGCAGCTGGTTCTCGATCGCTTCCTCGGCCGCCTTCTGCACGTTCATGTCGATCGCGGTGCGGACCACGAAGACGCGCTCGGTGTAGGATTTCGGGAAGGTGTCGACCAGCTTGCGCATCTCGTCGAAGGCGTAGTCGAGATAGTAGTTCGGCGAGTTCTCGTCGCGCCGGTCGACCGCGACAGCGGGATTGCGGCGGGCGCCGAACACCTGACCCTCGGTCATGAAGCCGGCATCGACGAGGTTGTCGAGCACGACGTTGGCGCGGGCGCGGGCCGCGGGCAGGTTGATGTGCGGGGCGTATTTGGTCGGCGCCTTGAACAGGCCGGCGAGCATCGCGGCCTCCGCGAGGTTCACGTCGCGCACCGACTTGTTGAAGTAGAAGTGTGCCGCGCCGTCGACGCCGAAGGTGCCGCCGCCCATATAGGCGCGGTCGAGATAGAGCTTCAGGATCTCGTTCTTGGTGAGCCGCGTCTCCAGCCAGATCGCGAGGAAGGCTTCCTTCACCTTGCGCTCGATGGTGCGCTCGTTGTTCAGGAACAGGTTCTTGGCGAGCTGCTGGGTGATCGACGAACCGCCCTGGCGGACGCCGCCGGCCTGCGCGTTGGTGACGAGCGCGCGGGCGAGGCCCGGCACGTCGATGCCGAAATGGTCGTAGAAGCGGCGGTCTTCGGTCGCGAGCGTTGCCTTGATCAGATTGTCCGGAAAATCTTCCAGCGGGATCGAGTCATTATGCTTGATGCCGCGGCTGCCGATCGGGTTGCCGTAACGGTCGAGGAAAGTCACCGCGAGGTCGGACTTCTTCAGCCAATCCTCGTCGGCGGTCTCGCGGAAAGCCGGGATCGCGAGCGTCAGCATCAGGATCATGCCGCCGAGCCCGAGGGTTGCGGCCTCCGACAGCGGCTCGATGAACACCCAGCGCTTCCAGCGGCCGACATAGAAGCGGTCCATGAAGGTGGAATAACGCTCAAAGAGCTCGCGCAGGCCCTTGCCCGACGAGAACAGCGTCGAGTCGATACGCGCATCGAGGTCCAGGAAGAAGTTCCGGACCTTCTGTTTCCAATGCGACGGCATGATCTGAAAGGACCGGACCCTTGATCAGTTCGACAGCGCTGCGGGTGCCCCAAACGGGCGCGGGCCAGCGTCTTGCTTCGATGTTGCGGCAATCCCAAGGCGCTTTTGCGTCGTTGGGGACTCGTTCGTTGTTCTATCCGAGCGGCTGCCATAAACCAATGGCGCGGCTTGTGAATTTAATGAAAGCCCTAACGCTGCCCACCGGCTTTTTCGCCCCCGCAATACCACCCCCTTGCGCAAGCGTTGCCGGCATCCCAAGAAGAGTTGCACCGCCATTTCAGGGATATCATGACCGCACCGCCCAAGCGTCCGTCGGGCCAGGAGGGATTCTTCTGGAAAACCAAGACGTTGGAAGAAATGTCCAACGCCGAATGGGAGAGCCTGTGTGACGGCTGCGCACGCTGCTGCCTGGAGAAGCTCGA
Organism: Bradyrhizobium sp. UFLA01-814; assembly: GCF_046718885.1. Classification (NCBI taxonomy): domain Bacteria; kingdom Pseudomonadati; phylum Pseudomonadota; class Alphaproteobacteria; order Hyphomicrobiales; family Nitrobacteraceae; genus Bradyrhizobium; species Bradyrhizobium sp. UFLA01-814. Next base: position 5,588 of record NZ_JAQOSR010000005.1, read on the forward strand.
GGACGAGGACACCGGCAAGATCTATTTCACCCATATCTCCTGCAAGCTGCTCGATTCCGGCCTCTGCACCTGCAAGGACTACCCGAACCGTTCCGACCAGGTTCCGGATTGCGTCCGCCTGACGCCCGAAAATGTCCGGACGCTGAACTGGCTGCCGCCGAGCTGCGGCTATCGGCTGGTGGCCGAGGGGCGGGACCTCTATTGGTGGCATCCCCTGATCTCGGGCGATCCCAACACCGTCCATGAAGCCGGGGTCTCGGTGCGCGGGCGGGTGGAGGGCACCGAGCTCGACGTCAACGACGCCGATCTCGAGGATCATATCGTGCGATGGCCCGCTCTGCTGCCGAAACGGGCACAATTGAAGAAGCGGCCGAAAATGCTGGGCAAGACGACCAAAGCGTGACGTCGTCGCTGCATCCGCGATCACGTCACCGCGAGAACATCGCGGCGGGATGCACCCATGCGCTGGGGTGCCTGCCTTAGCATTCAATTGCTGCATAAATTGCAAAGCAGAGAATGATTCCATCGCGGGACGCGCCCGCGCAGCAGCATTACGCCCCAAATGAACAAGTATGAACGGCAGAGCCGGATTCCTGCCGACCAATCCACATTGCCTGAAGACATTGCCGAAGAGCTGTCTCATCTCCCGAGCGAGGTGATCGAACTCAGCGACGCGCCGCCGCTGGCGCCGCCGGCACCGCTCAATCCGGACGAAGTCCGCACCATCGTCATCAGCCTGATGCTGACGATGTTCTTGGCCGCGCTCGACCAGACCATCGTCGCGACCGCGTTGCCGACGATCGGGCGCCAGTTTCACGACGTCACCAATCTGTCCTGGGTGATCACGGCCTATCTGCTCGCCTCCACCGCGGTGGCGCCGGTGTTCGGCACACTGAGCGACATCTATGGCCGCCGCGTCATGATCATCACCTCGCTCAGCCTGTTCGTGGTCGGCTCGGTGCTGTGCGCGATCGCGCCCAGCATGACCATGCTGATCGTTGCCCGCGGCCTGCAGGGGCTCGGCGGCGGCGGCATCATGCCGGTGGTCCAGACCGTGATCTCCGACGTGGTGAGCCCGCGCGAGCGCGGCCGCTATCAGGCCTATTTCTCCAGCGTCTGGATGGCCGGCGGCATCCTCGGCCCGGTGGTCGGCGGCGTGTTCGCCGAGCATCTGCACTGGTCGATGATTTTCTGGATCAACCTGCCGCTCGCGGCGGCGGCGCTGGCGCTGCTGCTGCCGAAGATGAGCAAGATCCCGGTGTTCCACCGCAAGCGCAAGGTCGACTGGCTCGGCGGCGTGCTGCTGATGGCCTCGGCCGTCGTGCTGATGCTGGTGCTGACCTGGGGCGGCACCAAGCTGTCCTGGCTGTCGCCGACGATTACGGCGATGATCGGCGCCTCGATCGCGCTTGCCGGCGCCTTCGTCTGGCACGCGCGCCGCGCCGACGAGCCGTTCCTGCCGCTGTCGCTGCTCGGCGGCTCGGTGGTGCCGTTCGCGATGGGGGCGGGCGGCTGTGCGCTCGGCGCCATGGTCGGCCTCACCGTCCACCTGCCGCTCTATTATGAGGTGGTCTATCACCTCACCGCCAGCGAGGCCGGCCTCGCGCTGATCCCGCTCGCGGCGATCTCGACCTTCGGTGCGGCGATCGCCGGCCGGACCATGGCGAAGGCCAAGCACTACAAGCGTGTCGCGATCGTCGGCACCTCGGTGGCCGCGATCTGTGCCGTCGGCATGGCGGTGACGACGCTGCCGCTGTGGGGATTGTTGCTGTTGATGAGCGTGTTCGCGCTCGGCCTCGGCACCACTTTCCCGATCAGCGTGGTGTCGCTGCAGAACGCGGTGGCGCGGCCGCAGGTCGGCACCGTCACCGGTGCGATGAACTTCTTCCGCGCGATGATGGCCTCCTTCACGGTCGCCGCCTTCACCACCATCCTGCTGATGACGCTCGGGACCGACATCTCGCTCGCCGGCGAGCATCATGCCGCGGCCAGCACCGTCAGCGCGATCCCGATGGCCGACATGATCCATGCGTTCCGCTACGTGTTCGGCGCCGCCGCCGTGCTGCTGACCACCGCCTCGATCTGCATGATCACGATGGAAGAGCGCCCGCTCGCCGGTCCCGCCGCCCACCCGCCGGCGGAGATGGCGGAGTAGGGGCGGTCGCCTCATACACCGCTGTCGTCCCGGCGAAAGCCGGGACCGATACGCCGCGGCGGATGTTGTGAATGGGACTCGTCGTTCCAACATCGCGTAACAATCAGCATCCGTGGTTATGTGTCCCTGCTTTCGCAGGGACGACACGGAGCTTGTCGCACGGCCAGTGGGCAACAATTCGCGTTCTCGCGACATGAATTGCCCGAGCCTTTGCTTTTTGTTCCGCTTTCTCCGCTTCGCTCGCCCTACGTAATTTGCGCAGCGGGGAATGACGATCTGAGAGATCGGCGCCCCACGACCTTTTATTCCCCCCTCTGCCTCAAATTTATTCAGCCGCACCGCGCCGACCCACTACTTTAGTCGCCGTCCATGCATGACGATCTGCGCGCAGTTTCACTTGCTGCGCATTTTGTCGCGGCTATAGTCGCGCCCCAAGAGCTCGAAGCAGCCGAAGAAAAAGAGGAGAGAAACAGGGTGACAAGAACATCGCGACTCCCCGTGCATGCGATGCAGAAACTTGCAGGAGCGGCCGTGTTGGGCCTGTTGGCTGCGCCCAGCGGAGCGCTGGCTGCCGACACCCTCAAGATCGGCGTGATTGCCGAAGCGCAGGCGATTGCCGGTGCATCGATCCCGCAGGCGGCGCAACTGGCCGCCGACGAGATCAACGCCAAGGGCGGCATCGACGGCCGCAAGATCGAGATCGTCAGCTACGACAACCACTCGTCCTCGGCGGATTCGGTGCGTGCGTTCCAGCGCGCCGTCAACGAGGACAAGGTCAACGTCGTCATCTCGAGCTACATCAGCGAAGTGGTGCTGGCGCTCGAGCCCTGGGCTTCGCGCCTGAAGACGCCGTTCGTCACGCCCGGCGCCGCCTCCAACGAGATCAGCAAGAGCGTCCACGCCGATTACGAGAAGAACAAGTACACCTTCCACGGCTACCTGACCTCGGCCGCGCTGGCGCTGTCGGTCTGCGACGCCGCCAAGGAGCTCCTGGTCGATCAGAAGCACATGAAGACCGCGGTCATCATGAGCGAGGATGCGGCGTGGACCAAGCCGCTCGACGTCGGCTACGAGGAGTGCCTGCCGAAGATCGGGCTCAAGGTCGTCGACCATATCCGTTTCTCGCCCGACACCACAGACTTCACGCCGATCTTCAACAAGGTCGAAGGCTCCAAGCCCGACGTGATCATCACCGGCATCTCGCATGTCGGCGTGCAGCCGACGGTGCAGTGGAAGAACCAGCAGGTGCCGATCCCGATGTTCGGCATTTCATCGCAGGCGACCAACGAGACCTTCGGCAAGGACACCAACGACGCGGCGGAAGGCGTGCTGTATCAGGGCGTGTCCGGCCCGAACGTCGCGGTGACGCCGAAGTCGGTGCCGTTCGCGGAGGGCTTCAAGAAGCGCTACGGCAACTATCCGTCCTACGCGGGCTACACCGCCTATGACGAGGTCTACTACATCGCGGATGCGGTGAAGCGCGCCGGCTCGGTCGAGGCCGACAAGATGGTCGATGCGCTGGAGAAGACCGACTGGGAAGGCACCATCGGACGCGTCCAGTTCTACGGCAAGGACGATCCGTTCACCCATTCGATCAAGTACGGCAAGGGCCTGATCACCGGACTGATGCTGCAGTGGCAGGGCGGCAAGCAGGTCGCGGTCTGGCCGAAGGAGGTCGCCAAGAGCGACCTCAAGTTCCCGAGCTTCGTCAAGGTCACCACGAATTAGTTGATGATCATGCTCCCGGGCCCCTCCCGGGAGCATCGGTCTTCGGTTCCGCGTCCTCCACAACAGGCAGCCCCGCTGCCGCGGCCAATCTGAGATGCTTGCCCTACAAATCCTGATCGATGGCTTTGCCATCAGTGCGCTCTATGCGCTCGGCGCGACCGGCTTCACCCTGATCTTCGGTGTCTCCGGTGTTCTCAATCTCTCCCACGGTGCCATCATGGTGGCCGCAGCGGTTGCGGCCTGGGCCGCGGCCAGCGTGCTGCACCTCGACATCTACACCGGCGCGCTGTTCGGTGTCGGCGTCGCGCTGATCGTGTCGTTCGCGACCTATTTCGCGGTCGTCAAGCCGATCCAGAATTCGAGGCGGATCCCCAACGAGGAGAAGGAAATCTTCGTCCTCACCGGCACCCTGCTGTGGGGCATCATGATCCAGGAGCTGATCGCCTATTTCTTCACCAACAACGCCAAGACGGTGCTGCCGATCGTCGAGGGCGTCGTCGATATCTTCGGCAACCGCACGCCGCGCAACAATATCTTCACCGCGCTGGTCTGCTGCCTCGTGATCGGCCTGCTGTGGCTCCTGGTGAACCGCACCAGGACCGGCAAGGCGGTGCTGGCGGCCTCGATGAACCCGCGCGGCGTCACGCTGCTCGGGCTCGAGCTCACCCAGATCTACATCGTGGTGTGGGGCATCTACGGCATTCTCGCCGGCATCGCCGGCGTGCTGCTCGGCATGTTCCTCGGCGTCAGCTCCTACAGCGTCGGGCCGCTGACCGCGAGCGCGTTCTCGATCGTCGTGCTCGGCGGCCTCGGCAGCGTGTCGGGCTCGCTGATCGCGGCCTTCGTCGTCGGCTATCTCGAGACCATCACGGCCTACATGATCTCGCCGGCCTATCGCACCATTCCGGCGCTGCTGCTTCTGGTGTTCGTGATGTATATCCGGCCTCAAGGCCTGCTCGGGAGGCGCTGAGATGGCCAGCTTCTTTTCCTCGCGCCTGTTCTTCATTTCGCTGGTCTGCGTGGTGGTCGCGGCGACGCTGCCGTTCTACGTCTCGGGCTACATCCTCGGGCTGCTTACCGTCGCGTTCTATTTCGGTGTGTTCGCGATGGCCTGGGACCTCTTGTTCGGCTTCGCCGGCGAGGTGAATTTCGGGCCGACCTTCCTGATCGGCACCGGCGCCTACACCGCCGGGATCCTCAACAACCAGTTCGGCTGGTCGGTCTATGTCTGCATCCTGCTCGGCGCGCTGGCGTCGGTCGTCGCGGGCTTCGTGCTGGCGCTGCCGGCGCTGCGGGTGAGGGGACCGTATTTCGGCCTGACCACGCTGGTGGCGGTCTTGATGCTGCAGAACTTCGTCGTGGTGTTCGCCGATCTCACCGGCGGCGAGATCGGGCTCACCATCCCTGACGTCATCACCATCAATGCCGGCGCCAATTACTGGATCGCGCTCGGCTTCATGACCGTGAGCGCGGCCATCCTGTACGGCCTGTCGCAATCGCCCGTCGGTCTCGTGCTGCAGGCGAGCGGGCAGGACCCGGTGCAGGCCGGCGCGCTCGGCTTCAACATCGTCAAGCACAAGCTCGCGGCCTTCATCGTCAGCGCGTTCTTCTCGGGACTGTCGGGCGCGCTGCTGGTGTTCTACTTCGGCACCGCCTCGGTCGGCACCGTGGTCGACGTCGCGGTCGGCGTGAACGTGATCGTCTCGGCCGTGCTCGGCGGCCGGCGCACGGTGCTGGGGGCCGCGTTAGGCGCGATCTTCCTGATCGTGGCCGGCGAATTCCTGCGCCCGACCGGCGAGCTTGCGACCTTCATCGTCTCGGCGGTGGCGCTGCTCGTCGTCCTGTTCTTCCCCGGCGGTTTCCTCGGAGCGGCCCTGTCACGCGAGGCGCGCTCTTAAATGGATCAGACTGTGACCACAGCAACGCTCACCGTCCGTGGATTGACCAAGCGATTCGGCGGCTTGACCGCCGTGAAGAACCTCTCGTTCGACCTGCATCCCGGCGAGATCCTCGGCCTGATCGGACCGAACGGCTCGGGCAAGTCGACCGCGATGAAGAGCGTGATGGGCATCGAGCGTCCGACCGCGGGCGAGGTGCTGTTCGAAGGCGAGAACGTCGCCGGGCTGCCTGCGCACAAGATCGCGCGCAAGGGCTTCGGCATGGTGTTCCAGCACTCGCGGCCACTGAACCGGCAGACCGTGCTGGAGAACATCATGGTCGCGCTGTTGCCCGACAGCCTGTTCATGCTGTTTCCCGACAAGGCGCTGACCGAGCGCGCCAAGTGGATCGCCGAGCGCGTCGGACTGGGGGCGGTGATGGACCGCCGCCCGCCGACGCTGCCGTTCGCCGACCTGCGCCGGCTGGAATTGGCCAAGGCGATCGCGCGCGATCCCAAGGTTGTGCTGGTCGACGAGCCCTTCGCTGGTCTCACCAGCGCCGAGGTCGGCACCTTCTCCGCATTGATCCGCAGCTTCCGCGACGAGGGCCGCGCGGTGATGCTGGTCGATCACAACGTCAAGAGCGTCGCGGCGCTGGTCGACCGCGTGCTCGCGATGTATCTCGGCGAAGAGATCACGACCGGCCGCGCCGAGGACGTGATGAAGAACGAGACCGTGCGGCGGGTCTATCTCGGCGGCGCGATCGAGACCCATGCGCGGCCCGAGACCTCGTTCAAGGACAAGGTGCCGCTGCTGCAGGTCGAGAATGTCAGCGTGCATTACGGCAAGGCGCAGGCGCTGGAGAACGTCTCGATCCACGTCCATGAGGGCGAGTTCGTCTCCGTCGTCGGCCTCAACGGCGCCGGCAAGACCACGCTGTTCAACACCATCTCGGGCTTCCTGCCCTATACCGGCGCGATCCTGCGCGGCGGACAGCCACTGCGCGGCACGGGGCCTGCGAAGATCGCCCGCTCCGGCCTCGTGCAATGCCCGGAATCGCGCGAATTGTTCGGCGAGATGACGGTGCGGGAAAACCTCGACCTCGGCGGCCAGCATCTCGACGACGCGGCGCGGGCCAAGCAACTCGCCTGGCTGTTCGAGCTGTTTCCGATCCTGAAGGAGCGCCAGGGCCAGATGGCGCAGACGTTGTCCGGCGGCGAGCAGCAGATGCTGGCGATCGGCCGCGCGCTGATGATGCAGCCGCAGATCCTGATCCTGGACGAGCCGACGCTAGGGCTTGCGCCCGTTATCCTCGAGCTGCTGTCGAAGGCGCTGGAGAAGCTGCGCCAGACCACCAAGATCACGGTGCTGCTGGGCGAGCAGAACGTGACGTTTGCGCTTCCGCATGCCGACCGCGTCTATGTGCTGGAGCACGCGCGGATCGTCTGGGAGGGCGATCCGGGCCGGTTCGCCGCGGAGGCCGGCAAGGACTTTCTCTGACGCTCGCAGTTTGAAAAGAAGAAAGCAAAACAAGGGAGATCATGATGACAGCATATTCAACCGCGACCCGCGTGAGCCTGTTGGCCTCGGCACTCGCGCTCTGCCTCGCGGCGCCGGCCTATGCGCAGTCCAAGGACCCGATCAAGATCGGCATCATTGCCGAAGTGCAGTCGATCGCGGGTGCGGCGACGCCGGGCGGCGCGCAGATCGCAGCCGACGAGATCAACGCCAAGGGCGGCGTGATGGGCCGCAAGATCGAGATCGTCACCTACGACAACAAGAGCTCGTCGGCGGACTCGGTGCGCGCCTTCCAGCGCGCGGTGAGCGAGGACAAGGTCTCCGCCGTGATCGCGAGCTATATCAGCGAGGTCGTGCTGGCGCTCGAGCCGTGGGCCTCGCGGCTGAAGATGCCGCTGATCACGCCCGGCGCCGCCTCGAACGAGATCACCAAGGCGGTGCACAACGACTATGAGAAGAACAAGTACACCTTCCACGGCTACCTGACCTCGGCCGCGCAGGCGCAGCTGGTCTGCGACGCGGCCAAGGAGCTGCTGGTCGACCAGCTCAAGTTCAAGTCGGTCGCGATCATGAGCGAGGACGCAGCCTGGACCAAGCCGCTCGACGTCGGCTACGAGGCCTGCCTTCCGAAAGCGGGCCTGAAGGTGGTCGAGCACATCCGCTTCTCGCCCGACACCACCGACTTCACGCCGATCTTCAACAAGATGGAAGCCGCCAAGCCCGACGTGATCGTCACCGGCATCTCCCATGTCGGCGTGCAGCCGACCGTGCAGTGGAAGAACCAGCAGGTGCCGATCCCGATGTTCGGCATCAGCGCGCAGGCGCTGAGCCCGACCTTCTGGGGCGACACCAACGGCGCGGCCGAGGGCGTGCCCTCGCTCGCGGTGGCGACGCCTGATGTTGCCGTGACGCCGAAGACCAAGCCGTTCGCGGCGGCGTTCAAGGCCAAGTTCGGCACGCCGCCGGCCTATACCGGCTACACCGCCTATGACGAGGTCTACATCATCGCCGAGGCAATCCAGCGCGCCGGCTCGACCGATCCGGACAAGATGGTGACCGAGCTCGAGAAGACCGACTTCGAGGGCACGATCGGCAAGATCCAGTTCTACGGCAAGAACGACGAGTTCACCCACGGCATCAAGTCCGGTCCGGGCGCGGTGACCGGCCTCGTGTTCCAGTGGCAGGGCGGCAAGCAGATCACGGTCTGGCCGAAGGCGATCGCCGAGGGCCAGATGAAGTTTCCGAACTTTGTGAAGCTGTCGCAGTAATCGCGGCGCGAGTGTTAAAGGCGACCAGGGGCGGTCATGCGGTGGCCGCCCCTTTTGTTATTTGCGCGTCGGCGGCGCCGTCTGGATCGTCGGCGCGGCCGCCGCGAGCAGCGCGGCGCGGTCGCCGTCGCGCGGCGGATAGATGCGCTGCTGGTTGATGGTCTGCTTGGTGAGCTTGGCGGCGGCGCCTGATGTGTGCACCTCGCGGTCCCAGCCGGTGGTGTAGAGCGCGCCCCAGGCGCCGAGATCGAGCACCGTCACATACCAGTCGATATTGAGCGGCAGCAGCTTTTCACCAAACAGATCGGCGACCACATTGTGGCCGGCGAAGCGGCCCATCGGCCGCGCGAACTGGCAGGACATCACGGTCGGGTGCTCGCCGTCGATCAGGCAGGCGGCGACGTCGCCGGCGGCGAAGACATCCGGCAGGCCCTCGACGCGCATGGTGTGGTCGACTTTGATGCGGCCGAGCGCGTCGCGCCCGGCCGGCAGCGAGGCGGCGAGGGGGCTGGCGCGCATGCCGGCGCACCACACCACGGTTTTGGTCAAAATGATCTCGCCGGAGTTGAGCGTGATGCTGTCGGGGCCGACGGCACTGACCCGGACATTCAGCCGCGTCTCGACGCCGAGCGTCGCCAGCGCCTCGTTGATGACCGGTCGGCCATGCGCGCCGAAGGTCGCGCCGACGACGGGATTGGGATCGATCAGGATGACACGATGATCGCCGGTGATGCCGGCGTGCGCCAGCTTGGCCGGCATCTCGGCCGCGACCTCTATCCCGGTGAACCCTGCGCCGACGACCGCGACCGTCGCGCGCGCCTCCGACGGTGGCTCTTTGCCGAGCGCCGCCAGATGCGCGTCGAGCCGCATCGCCGCTTCGTACGTGTCGACATCGAAGCCGTGGGCGGCCAGGCCTGAGATGGCGGGGCGGACCAGCTCGCTGCCGGTCGTCAGCACCAGCCGGTCGTAGCTCAGAACCTCCGCGCCCGCGCTGGTCTTGATCGTGATCGCGCGCGTCGCAGGATCGATCGCCGCGACCTCGGCCACCCGATGTCTGACGCCGACCGGATCGAGCAGCTCGCGGAGCGGCAGCGCGACGTCGCCGAGATCGACCTCGTAATTGCGCACCCGGATGTTGTGATAGGCGTTGCGATCGACGACGAGGATTTCGGTATCCGCTGCCCGTGCGCCGATCTCGTCGCGCTTGCGGGCTGCGCCGAGCGCGGCCCATAGCCCGGCAAAGCCGGCCCCCAGCACCAGGATGCACGCCATCTCTCCCTCCGAAGTTGCACCGGAGGGAGCTTGCCTGCGCTGGCGATGTCAAATCAAGTGGGGAGGCAGGGCCGTGTCGCCGCGCGTCGGAGTCTGGCCCAATGAACTCGCGCTTTCCGCGCGTTCGTCATGCCCGGCCTTGTGCCGGGCATCCACGTCTTCCTTGCTTGGGCAGGAAGCAGACGTGGATGGCCGGGACAAGCCCGGCCATGACGGAGATCGGCGTGTGAGGTGCCGTCACGTCCCCGGCCGCGACACCTCGGTCTCCTTGCTGGTGATGAATTCCAGCAGCACCGGCACGCCTTCCTTGGTCTTCTGGATGCCGCGCTTGATCGCGGGGATGATGTCCTCGGGCTTGGTCACCCGTTCGCCGTAGCCGCCGAAGGCGCGGGCCATCGCGGCGTAGTCGCCGGAGATGTCGGTCGAGCGGTATTTCTCGGTCGAGATCGGCATCACCTTCAATTCGATCGCCATTGAGAAATTGTTGAGCAGGATCGACATGATCGGAATCCGCTCGCGCACCGCGGTCTCGAAGTCCATCCCCGTAAAGCCGATCGCGGCGTCGCCCCAGACATTGATGCAGAGCTTGTCCGGCTTTGCCAGTTTGGCGCCCATCGCAAGGCCGAGGCCGTAGCCGAGCTGCGTGGTCTTGCCCCAGCCGATATAGGACAGCGGCTCGACCGACTTCCAGAACGGCGAGAGCTGGTCGCGCGGGCTGCCGGCGTCGTGGGTGATGATGGTGTTGTGGATGTCGACGGTGTGCTGCAGGTCCCACAGCACGCGGTAGGGATTGAGCGGCGCGTCGTTGTGCGTCAGCTTCGGCATCCACTTGGCGAGCCACTCCTTATGGGAAGCGGCGATCTCCTCGGCGACCGCGCTGGCGTTGCGGTCCGTGGTCACGGTCTTGCCGATCTCCTCCAGCAGCGCGTCGAGCACCAGGCCGGCGTCGCCGACCAGGCCGACCTTGGCCTCGACATCCTTGTTGATGTGGTTCGGATCGAGCGTCGAATGGATGATGGTCTTGCCCTTCGGCATCGCGATGCCGAACGACGTCTCGGTGAAAGAGCAGCCGATGCCGAAGATCACGTCGGCTTCGGAAAGAAATTTCGGCACCGCGCGCGGCACGGCGAGGCCGCCGGAACCGAGCGAGAGCGGATGCGTCTCGGGGAAGGACGACTTGCCGCCGAGGCTGGTGGTAACCGGTATCGCGAGCCGTTCGGCGAGGCGCTTCAGCTGCGGCCAGGCCTTTGCATAGTGCACGCCCTGGCCGGCATAGATCACCGGACGTTTTGCATTCACGAGTAGCGCCGCTGCCTCCTTCACATGGACGGGGTCGGCGCCGTAGCGGGTGCGCAGCACCGGCGTGTAGTTCAAGGGCTCCGGCACCTCCTCGTTCCACATGTCGGCGGGGATTTCGACAATGACCGGCCCGCCGCGGCCGTTCTTCAGTTTGGTAAAGGCGCGGCGGAAAATGTTACAGACCTCCGCGGCGATGTTGATCGGCTCTGACGATTTCGAGAACGCCTTCATCGCCTGGCTGGAATTGAAGTTCGGGTCGATATTCGCCAGCCGACGCGCATAGCCCATCGGCAGCACCAGGACGGGCACGGATTCGCCGTAGCACTGCGCGACGCCGCCCATCGCGTTCTCGGCGCCGGGACCGTGCTGCATGCAGAAGGCGCCGATCTTCTCGCCCGAGGTGACGCGGGAGATCGCGTCGGCCATGTGCACGCCGATGCGCTCCTGGCGCACCATCACCGGGCGGATGTCGGCATTGGCGGCGTATTCGATCAGATGGTTGACCGGGTAGCCCGTGAGGATCTCGATGCCCTCGCGCTTCATGATTTCCGCGATCGCGGTGCCGAGCTTCATGACGGTCACTCCCTTTGCATGCGGCCGGTTCGTTCCGGCCTCGTTGTCGCCTGTCCGATAAAGGAACAGGATTCCGCGGCAGCGGTAAAGCGCGGCCGGGGCCGGATCAGGTAGTCCTGATATGCGTTTACGAGCGGAGCTGTTTCCGCTCAGACAGGATCAGAACGGAGCTCTAGATTCTTGTTTTGACGCGCTTTCTTTGCGCGAGCCGGTGTCCACTTCGCTGGAAAACGCTTCGGTCGCGGCCAAGTGCCTCGCCCGGCGGCAACCCGATGCAGGCAGAACTAGCAGGGAAATTCGCTGCAACTTTTAAGCGACCGTTCATCCTTTCCCTCAATGGGCCGTCAACCAATGTGGCCTAGTTTGGCCGGCATATTACTACGGCGCGGGAGAAAAAGCCGCGAGCGTCGGACAGGAGCTTTTCATGCGCGCGTTGATGGCAAGGTTTCTGCGTGATGAGGTCGGGGCGACGGCCATTGAATACGCCATCATCGCCGGCGGCATCAGCATCGTGATCGTCGCCGGCGTCAGGGGCATCGGCACCAGTGTGAGCGGCCAATTCAATGCCGTCAGTTCGGCATTCAAGTAAGCGCTGCCGGCAGCCCGGCATTTTCCGGATTCAGTCGTCCCCATTTAACGCGCGCAGCATCGCGATGCGCGCGAACATCAACCAGCCGGCACCTTGTTCCGCCGCATTGATCAGATGCTCGACCGCGATCTGCCAGCGCGTCTCCTGCTGGGTGTCTTCCGATAGCTTCATGATGTAGTCGGCAGCGTGCTGCAGCGTCACCAGCGTGCCGCCGCGATGCAGCGCGATCGGTTCGTCAAACGGCGTCGACCAGGGCATCTCGACCAGGACATCTCAGGCGCTGTGGACCCGGCTCAACTTGCGGTCGCTGCGCTAGCCTGCCTTCTTCCGCGCCGCGGTGCCCTGGGCGCGCGTTGTCTTCTCGGCCTTCTTCGGCTCGGGCTTGGCGGCCTCCTTGGGCTCGCGCTTGCCGCTGCCCGAGATCGGCAGCAGCATTTCGCGCTGGCCCTCGATGCGCTTCTTCGGCTTCTTGCCCTTCGCGGCCTTTGCCTCGGCCTTGGCGGGCGCGGCCTGCTTCTCGTTGGCGAGGCTCTTCTTCAGCGCGTCCATCAGGTTGATGACGTTGCCGCTGGTCTTCGCCGCGGGCTTGGCAACCTTGATGCCGTTGCGCTTCTGGTTGATCAGGTCGATCAGCGCCTGCTCGTAGCGGTCCTCGAACTCCTCCGGATCGAAGTCGGCGGACTTCTGCTCGACGATGTGCTTGGCGAGATCGAGCATGTCCTTGGTGATCTTCACATCCTGGATGTCGTCGAAATACTCCTTCTCGTTGCGCACTTCATACGGGTAGCGCAACAGCGTGCCCATCAGCCCGTTGTCGAGCGGCTCGAGCGCGATGATGTGCTCGCGATTGGTCAGCACCACGCGGCCGATCGCGACCTTGTTCAGGCTGCGGATGGTCTCGCGGATCACCGCAAAGGCGTCGTGGCCGACCTTGCCGTCGGGAACGAGGTAGTAGGGGCGGATCAGGTAGCGGCTGTCGATCTCGCTGCGCGGCACGAATTCGTCGATCTCGATGGTGCGGGTCGAATCCAGCGCGATGTCGTCGAGCTCTTCCTTGGTGACCTCGATATAGGTGTCGGTGTCGACCTTGTAGCCCTTCATGATGTCTTCGGTAGAGACTTCCTCGCCGGTCTCCGCGTCGACCTTGGCGTATTTGATGCGGTGGCCGGTCTTGCGGTTGATCTGGTTGAAGGAGACCTTTTCGGTATCCGATGTCGCCGGGTACAGGGCAACCGGGCAAGTCACGAGCGAAAGGCGCAAAAAGCCCTTCCAATTGGCGCGAGGGGCCATGGGGGAAACTCCGGGGAAACTCCGATTACGCAACCGACGGAACGGTCAAGGATAACACCGGGCACCCCAGTTTGAAACAACACGGCCCGGTGAATCTCGCAACGGCGTTAACCGTGGCCTCGCGCTGCGCCGGTTTGACGCGGCGGGTGGGACTGCCGTTGGGCAGCCGTCAAGCGCTCGGAACATCGCTCCCGATCACGCGTTGGCTGAAGGGGAGCGGCAAACGCCGGAATTACAGGCACTTAAGCAAAGAGGTTGCCATGGCAACGGAACGACACGGTCAAATCGTCGAAACCCCGACCGAGGCGCGCCAGGCCGAGCCTGGACCTTCGGTTCTCGCGCTGCTCACGGCCTCGACAGGGCTGGCTGTCCTGATCCTCGGCATTGTCTGGTTCGCCTTTTTCCGCGTGTGAGGCGATGATCATTGGTTGGCCGCGTGCGAGGTCTTGATTGTTAGACTGAGAGGCGGGGCGAAGCGGGCAGATTGCTCTCGTGAAGAATGCGTTCGGTCGATCGCGCCGGCTTCCGGCGCGCGGCTATCCCGCATGCGGGCCATGGTCAAGCCGCACATCGTCTTGACGTACGGACGCGACGTCGATCGGACCAGAATGCAAGTGGAAATTCCGGCGTGCGGGCTGCCGCGAACGCCGACGTCGAATTCCAGATCGTGTCGAATGGAATTTCCTTGAGCGATGGCCTGCGGCTTGGCGGCGTTTTGCAGCGGTGATCTGAGATGCGCGAGGCGAATGGCTGCGGCGACGCGTCACGAGATCATCGAAATTGACTGCTAGCTGATTTGAATCAGATACGTCCTGAGCCTGAGATGTTCTATTCGCAAGAAGAAAAAAACTCGTTGCTGGCCCGCCTCAAGGAGAAAAGCGTTTCAGGTGTCTTCGTCGGATTGACGGTGCTGGCGATGGCGGGGTGGATTTATCTTCTCAGCTCGATGTTCCTGAAATTCATGCTCTGGTGGTTCTCCTGAGATGTTGTCTCGCGAGAACAACCATTGTTGACACCTGATCATTGTTGCGCCGTTCGATTGCACAAAAATTCCAGCGGCTGAACAATCTTTCGGCGCGTCCAATCATGATGTCGTCACAACTTCGAATGTTAATAACATCGGGGCGAACGTGGACGATTGTGATGGTTTCTCCTGCTCTGATTCTCGCGGCGGTGTTCGTCGCAGGCTTCTTCTCCGGTTTCGCCGCGCGTTCGTGGCGGTCGCACAAGCGCCGCGCGCAATATCGGATCTATGCACCGTATGTGGCGCCATCAGCCGCGAAATCGTCGAGGCGGGAACAGCCGGTCAGTGCGTTCGGCCACATGCGTCGCGCGTTCTAGCGGAGTAGTTCGATCGAGGTAGCGCGACTGTGTGCGGTGAGTTGGGGTTGGCTGGCAACATGCAATCGGTCATCATGTCCGCGTCCGTTGCGGCAGGCGGGTTGGTTGCGTGCCAGCGTGCGCCTGATCTCGTCGCCAGCCCCGCGGATCGCAAGGGAACTTTCACGTCATGAGTGATCTCAGGGGGCATTCGCCAAGGCGGTATGTCGTCGATGTCAGTGGCAAGCGCGTGCTGGTCGGGCTGACGCTCGAGGAGACGTCGGAGTTCGAGGACCTCGACTCCTCGCTGCCGGGACTGGCGGACGGGGACGATAAGGGCACGGGCCTGGTGCCGTCAGCGGGTGAGGGACGGTGGCTCGAACTCTATGACAAGCACGACAAGGCCTGGATCAAGTGGAAAGCCGACCTGAGGGCCGGGCATGAGGGCAATTCACCCTTTTTTAACTAAGACCGGGCGATTTTGACCTGTGCTGCCTGAATGGGCCCGAACCGGATACTGACAGATGTTTCAGCTGTTTTTGCGGTCTCGCGCGCATGACCTGATCAGGTCGCGGCGCGGCGAGGAAGGTTTCAAGGCACGCTCGGCCGAGCGCGATGCCGAGACCGATCGCGCCCGGATCGGATCGATCGTGGCCGCGATCGAGACCGCGTTGCAGGCGGCCGAAAGCGAGCAATCCGGTCTTGGCCGCCGTGTCGATGATGTTCTGGCCCGCGCTGCGGTGACCCTCGGCAACGGCACCGACGAATATCTGGAACGCGAGGCGCTTGACAACTATCATCAAGACCTGTTTGACGCCGAGATCTCCAACGGCCAGCGCCGGCTGAAGGAATTGGCGACCGAGATTGCGCACTTCAAGTTCATGAAGGCCGCGGTCCTCAGCCGCTTTCCGGACTACAAGCCTCCGGCCGCCGGCAACTGACGCCTAGCGGGGCGCAACGCGCGGGCAGCTGCGGCTGCCGCGTGTAACGGCGTTTCCCGAAGGTCCGGCGCAAGGCGAAAGGCACAGGCAAAACGTGGTGATCGCAGGCAATCTACTCGTCACGGGCTGCGCCGGCTTCATCGGCTTCCATCTGGCGGAGCATCTGCTGCGGGCAGGGCAGCCGGTCATCGGCCTCGACAATCTGAACGACTATTACGACCCGGCGCTCAAGCGCGCGCGCCTCGATCTGCTCAAGCAGCACCGTGGCTTCACCTTCGTGGAGCTCGACCTCGCCGACCGCGCCGGCATGAAGGCGCTGTTCGAGCGTTATCGCTTCGAGGTCGTGGTGCATCTCGCCGCGCAGGCCGGCGTGCGCTATTCGCTGCAGAACCCGCACGCCTATGCGGATTCCAATCTGGAGGGCTTCCTCAACGTCCTCGAGGGCTGCCGGCACACCGCGTGCAAGCACCTGTTGTTTGCGTCCTCATCGTCGGTCTATGGCGCCAACACCAAGTTGCCGTTCTCGGTCCACGACAATGTCGACCATCCGGTCAGCCTGTACGCCGCGACCAAGAAGGCCAACGAGCTGATCGCCCATTCCTACAGCCATCTCTATCGCGTACCGGCGACCGGGCTGCGGTTTTTCACCGTGTATGGGACGTGGTATCGGCCGGACATGGCGCTCTATGCGTTCGCCGACGCGATCACCAAGGGCAAGCCGATCCAGCTGTTCAACAACGGCAACATGCGGCGGGACTTCACCTATGTCGACGACGTGGTCGAGGCGATGGTGCGGTTGATCGGCCGTGCGCCCGAGGGCGACGTGAACTGGTCGGGAGCGCATCCCGATCCGGGCTCGAGCCGGGCGCCGTGGCGGGTCTACAATATCGGCAACAGCAGGCCGGAAGAACTGATGCATGTGGTGGCGCTGCTCGAGCAGGGCTTCGGGCGGCAGGCCGAAAAGCAGTTGCTGCCGATGCAACCGGGAGATGTACTGGAGACGTCGGCCGACGTCTCCGATCTGGAGCGTGAAATCGGCTTCCGCCCGCAGACGCGGATCGAGGATGGCATTGCGAGGTTTGTCGCCTGGTATCGGGCCTATCACGAGGTCGATCGGACCTAGGGCCGCGAGAATCGTCGTCGGCCGCGAGAATCGTCGTCGCGTTTCAGCTCGTGGTCAGAGCTTGATCTTCGCGCAAACGCGATCCGCGTTTGTTGCGACGGAAAACCGCTTCGCACTTTTCCGGATCATGCTTTAGTGCGCTCCTTGCGAGTCCGGGCTCGAGAAAAAACCTGATTCAGTTTGGAACGGAGTGTGGCAATGCGAGTTATCTCGGGTTTTGCGATCGCTTCAGCCGTGATCATGATCACCAGCGCGACGGTTCCGGCGCATGCGATCGACGTGCAGGTGGCGCGCGCCTGCGATGCTTTGGTGGCGAAGGCATTTCCGCCGCTGCAGCCCGGCAATCCCGCTTCCGGTAGCGCGAGGGGCGGTGCGAAAGCCCAGCGCGACTATTTCAACAAGTGCGTCGCCAATGGTGGCAAGATGGACGACGATACGCCTGCTAAATCGAAATAGCGCGCGATCGCGACGCACGTGGCGAATTAGGGATGCTTATGGCGAATCTTCGCTGTCGCTGCTGTTTGTGGCGACTGTGCAAGCGCGTGCGAATGGAGCGCCAAGCGCGCGAAAGGCGTTCGCTCCCTCTGTTCAAGCCGGACGCTTCGGTCCCGCTCATTTTAATTAGAATAGCGTTAGCGCGGTTGGGGCCGGCGGAGGCGAAATCGCGCTTGATCCGATGTCCAGCGTTGAATTCATTTCGCAAGGTTGCTCGAGCGCTTCAGGACACCGTCAGCCGCTTCAATATTCGCAACCGGTCGAAACACTCTGCGATCCTTGATGGACATGGCAGCAGCAGATTTTGCGTCTAGGGAGCAGCTTGGTGGAATATCTTGTGTGCACCTGAACGCGTCCTTGACGTGCGATCGCGGTAACACGGCGACATTGTGATAGCCGAACAATGCGCGTTCAGCATTGCACGACACGGCAGCCATCAATGATCACCAAGCAATATCATGCGCTTGGTAGAGCTTCTGACCCACATTGAGCCGCGTTGTCCAGCCGCGCGCCTTATCGCTGCCGCTGCCAACTCATCGGTACGACACATCAAAGGCCGCCGATCGAGCGCTTCGCGATCAGGTTGTGGAACCTGATTGAGAAAATTTAACTCGGAGCCGTGTTGGTCGCAAACCTGCCCCATTAACCGCCTTCCATGTGCGCGGAATAACCCTGTCATCGAAACTTCAATCACATCGCTCATACCCTTAACCGCAGAGCGAGGGCGCGCCATGAAGCAGCACAAAGTTCAACATTTGCATCAGCCGATCGAAGAGGCGTTGCTCGCGACCAATCAATCGCTGCGCAACGAAGTCGTTGCGCTGATGCTTGATATCGCTGAGTTACGTGAAATCCAAGAACGTCCCGGCTCGTCGCGTTCGTTCGGAATGTCTCGTGAGCAGAATACCCCGCGCGTCGCGCTGCGCCGGGTTCACAGCTGAAGTTCGTCAGCCTATTTCTCACCGGCAAAATATGCGGCCACATCCTCGCCAATCCGGCGAGCATGCTGGCGCGCCTGCAGCTGCGGACAATTCAATTCTAAATTGAAGAATGCACCGGCCCGATGCTCGTTCAGGCGAGCTGGCGGACGTTGCTGCGGACAATCGCGGTCGTGAGGGTTGGGGCGGTCAGTGCCCCTGTGGCACGGTCTTGTGCTCCCCGACATCGGACAGACGCTCGCGCAGGATCCAATTCTGCAAGACCAGTTCGACCGCGGTATGCCGGAGCTCGCAATTCTCTGCGACGAGGCGTTCCAGGATGTCGGCCGCCTCGCTGGACGCGGGTTGGTTCCCCTCGAAGACCTTGAGACGCGCCATGGTGTCGATCCTCGCAAAAAAATGTTGATCAGAGACTGGCTCTGACAAGCGTCAGCGCAGAATGGTTCGTGGATTATCGGGCGGACGTGGTTCCGCCTGATGGCCTTGGGTGGGAAAGCGCTTAATTGATAATTCGTGGATCGAGTTATGAGCGTTAGATCTCGTGAAAATAATCCTCAAATATGTTGAAACCCTCATGACACCTAACGCCCTAGTAACTACTGCTGGGCGTGTACACCCGCAAGCGGCCGGACGCGAAAGTCGCGGGATTAATTTGTTAGAAGTTTGTGAAAGTTGCGCTTGACCGATGAGGCGATTATCGCGGCGGGGCATGGCGCACTCACAATCTGTCGAGAGACCGATTGAATATTCTCATTTGAGAATGCAAACAGTGCGCCAGTTATCTCGATCAAACTCTCATACGCAGAAAGTCGTATAACTTTTTTTATCGGGC
This sequence comes from Bradyrhizobium sp. UFLA01-814, assembly GCF_046718885.1. Taxonomy (NCBI): domain Bacteria; kingdom Pseudomonadati; phylum Pseudomonadota; class Alphaproteobacteria; order Hyphomicrobiales; family Nitrobacteraceae; genus Bradyrhizobium; species Bradyrhizobium sp. UFLA01-814. The sequence continues at coordinate 24,806 of NZ_JAQOSR010000005.1, forward strand.
CCTTTCAGCGAAGGAATATTCCCCGTATATTCCGGTAAATACCTTGCAGCTTCGGCGTTTCTTCGCACTATGTGTTGCTGCCGACTGGCAAGTTCGAGGCTCCCGAAAGGCCCCCGGGAAACCCTCAATTTGAATTTCCTGTTGCATTTACATAGCTTATAGGCCATGCGATGATTGCTAATCTAGGGGGCAATGAGATGACCAATGAGGCGTCATTCTACTGAGGAGATCAGTTCCAAGGTCAAACAGGCCGAGGAACTCATGGCGCGAGGGCAGTCCCAGGCCCAAGCGTGCAAGGTGCTGGGCGTTAGCGTGATGACATTTCATCGCTGGCGCAAGCAGGAGGCCGCACGTGGCCACCAGGCGAATGGTACTGTTACCGAATTCGCCGCTCGCACCGATGATCGAGATGGGATCCCCCCTGTCCATAACCGTATTGATGAATTACGGCTGGAAAATGAACGGCTGCGCCGGATCGTGACCGACTTGCTGCTCGAGAAAATGAAGATCGAGGAGAAGCTTGCGCTCAGGTCAAGCGGCGGGAGCGGCTTGCCCCGCCGTGGTGAAGCCCAAAGCTGACGTAACCTATCCGTTAGTGGATGCGTGGAGGCCTGGGAGCCAGCAGCAGCTGGTCGCTCAGATGTGCCTTCTCCGACCTTGCGCGCAGCTCTTCGAAGATCGGACGCAGTCTGGCCTGTGCAAGGTCCAGGCCTCTGACGATGTCCTGATTCGGCATGTCGGCCGGGAAGCGGGCCGCGCGCAGCTTTATCTCGATCGCCTTGACCAGCACCTCGACGTCGTCGCGGTGCTGGCCTGCGACGAGTTCGGCACCCATCAGGCGGATGAGATGGAGGAGGGCCACCAGCGCGGCCTCGGTTTCGCCAGCCGATGAACTCATGCGCGCTCTCTATCCGATATCCGCAGCAGGTCTTGCGAGCTCACGACCCGCCTGATAATACACATATGAATTGTTAACACGAATGTTAATTCCCGATGACCGACCTTTCGGACGCTCGATTGGCGAAAGTACCGGTTAACTTCGGCGCCTTCTCGTTCGCTTTCGCCTCTCTCGAGGTGTTTGCCGTCGCCTTCGAGATGATAATCGTCGTGCTGTCCAGCATCGTTGGCGGCGCGGCCTATCACCTCTTTTACTACCACACGGTTTATAGCAACAGCTTCGAGGGTTTTCTAGGGATCGGGGTCCTCGCCGCCATCCTTCACATGTTCGTGGCGAAGTCGCAGGGCCTCTACAATGCGCAGGTGCTGGCCGGTCTCGACCGGCGCTGGAGCAGTCTGCTCGGCGGATGGCTGCTGGTCGTTCTGCTGATGACCTTGATCATCTTCCTTTTGAAGGTGGGTTCCGGCGTCTCGCGCGGGTCGGTGATGTCATTTGGCCTGATCGGCGGCCTCGGGCTGGTTACCGGACGGATGCTGCTGCAGGCGCCGCTGCAACGCGCGATCGACCGCGGCATGCTGGCCACGCGCCGCGCGGTCGTGGTCGGGATGGCGGACGAATTGTCCCGGGTGCGGCAAGCGAGCCTGCTGAGCGATTTCGGCGTTAGCGAGGTGCGACAGGTCCAGCTCTCCGGATCGTCCGACGACGCCGGCGACCGGGCTGCCGTCGCGTCAGCCATTCGCGCAGCCCGCGAGTGCGGCGCCGACGAGATCATCCTGGCCATGCCCTGGCAGCAAGAGCCGCGCATCCAGTTCGTGTGCGATCAGCTGCGGGCATCGCCGCTGCCGGTGCGGCTGCTGCCGGACCGGACCGCGGAGCGATTCCTGGCGCTGCGGATGGTGGCGACCGGCCCGATCCCGACGCTGGAAATGCAGCGCTCGCCGCTTACCTCGCTCGAGCGCGCCGGCAAGCGGCTGTTCGACATCGTGGCATCCAGCGGCCTCCTGGTGCTGTTCGCGCCGCTGCTGATCGGAACGGCGATTGCGATCAAGCTCGACTCCAGGGGGCCGGTTCTGTTCCGACAGCGCCGCAACGGCTTCGACGGCGAGCAATTCACCATCCTCAAATTCCGCTCGATGCACGTGCTCGAGGATGGCGATGTCATCACGCAGGCCCGCCCGAACGATCCGCGACTGACCGGGATCGGCGCGACGCTGCGCCGCCGCAGCATCGACGAGCTGCCGCAGCTGGTGAACGTGTTGCGCGGCGACATGTCGCTGGTCGGGCCGCGGCCGCACGCGCTGGCGCATGACGACAAATATTCGAAGCTGATCGCGAGCTATGCGCAGCGCCAGCACGTCAAGCCCGGCATCACCGGTCTCGCGCAGGTGCAGGGGCTGCGCGGCGCGACGCCGGCGATCGAGGACATGCAGCTGCGCGTGGCGCACGACCTCATCTACATCAAGAGCTGGAGCTTCGTGCTCGACCTGCGCATCCTGCTGCGCACGGTCGGCGCGGTGCTGCGTCACAAGGGTATCTGACGGCTGGGCATCCGGCTCCAGGCGCGCCTTTACTCCGGAATGCTCTGGTTGGCGTCCTTGAATTCCGCCTCGATGATGCGCCGGTTGGCGTCGCCAGCCACGCGATAGGCCTGCCCGATCGCGCCCTTCAGCTCCGGCGCGCGGGTGAGGATCAGGCGGATCTGCCGCTGCAGCAGATCGACCAATTCGACATCGCGCGTGGTGTCGACCTGCGCCAGCAGGATCAGGCGCGGCGCGATCAGGTCGCTGCGGTTGAAGCCGGTGTAGTAGGACATCTTCAGCGCCTTCGACGCGGTCGGGTTCAGCCAATCGAACCGTCCCGTTGCCGAGGCGAGGCCGAACCAGGCGCCGGCGTCCATCGGCGAGAGGCGAAGCGCGCGCGTGAACGCGGTTTCGGCCGCCTCCGGCGACGTCTGCAATTCGCTCCAGCCGTCGCGCAGCCACAGCTCGCCTCGGACCATGCCGACTTCCGCGGCGATCGCCGGTTTGCCGCGCAATGCATCGGCGGCAAGCCACCAGGCCGACAAGGCCAGCGTCGCCGCGCCGATCGCGGCGGCGACGGGCACGAAGGCAGGCGAGAGGCGCCTCGCATTCCGGCCGATCGCGGCAGCCATCGTGTTAGCTATCGTGTCAGCCATGGCGCGCGGCCCGGTTGCCGGTCATCAGCAGGGTTCGCCGTGCTCCCTCGAGCTTGACGCAGGTCAGGCGGCCGGTCGCATAGGCGCCGGTGTCGACATTGATGCGGTTGCGCAGCAGCTCGGCTTCATGCACCGGCGTATGGCCGTGGACCACGACCTTGCCGAAATCATCTTCCGACATCAGGAAGTCGTCGCGGATCCAGAGCAGATCCTCCTTGCGCTGCTGGTTGAGCGCGACGCCGGGCCTGACGCCGGCATGGACGAAGAAGTAGCGTTTGTGCACATAACAGAGCGGCAGCGAGCGCAGGAAGGCGAGATGAGCCGCCGGCATCTCGCGGATCAATTGCCGGGCGAGCGCCCTTCGTTCGGAGGCGTCGGGATTGGGCGAGGGCGTCAGTCCGTAGGACATCAGCGTTTGCAAGCCGCCGAACTGCCGCCATTGCGCGAGCATGTCGGGATTGACGAGAAACTCCAGCAGGCAGGCCTCGTGATTGCCGAGCAGGCAGACCATGCTGCGGGTGCGGCGGCGTTGATCGAGCATGGCGATGACATCGCGCGAATCCGGTCCGCGATCGATATAGTCGCCGAGGAACACCTGGATCGGTCGCGCCGGCCGGAACCGACCGATGTCGGCATCGATGCGGGCGCAGATCTCGTGCAGCAGGTCGGCGTGGCCGTGGATATCACCGACGGCGTAGATGCAGGTCTCGTCGCCCTCATGTTCGCGATCGCCGGTCTGGCCGACAAGACGCTGGAGGAAGCTTCGCATCTGGCGCCTAGCCCGCCTGCAACCGTGAACGGCTGATCCGCTGTGCCAGTCCTGTTCCGATCACGGCTCCCAACACGATCACTCCGGGCAGCGCCGGCAATTCCGGCAAGGTGAAGCTAGCAAGCAGCAGCGTCAGCAGGACGGCTGCGGCCGATGCAGGGTAGGACCAGTCTCGGCCGCGATTGCGCGCACCGGCCGTGAACGCTGCGATGCCGACGATGATAGCCGCGACTAAAGTCCAGAACATGGCGGAACCGAACTGGGCGATCAAGGCCGCCGCGCTGGTCGCAACCACCGGCCGCGTGGTGGCGCCCTGCCAGTCCATATAGGTCGACGCCAGCATTGCCGTGGTGCCGGCGCCGCTGCCGAGCGCGGGCAGGTCGGCGAGCAGATTGTGGGTCGATTGCACGAACTCGGACGGTGCATGAGCAAAGGCGACCGCAAGCGGCACGTCGGGATGACGATTGGCGATTGCCGTCGCCAGGGCGATCAGCGCGATCGCTGCCGCAGCAGCAGCGCTGCTCCAGCGGTGCAGGTGAAGTTTCCGCGCGGCGAAGGTCATCAGGACGAGGGCGATGCCCGCGGCGAGTGCGATCGCGGCGCCGCGCCCTCCGTACCAGCAGGCGCTGGCGGCGCAGAACAGCGCGCCGGCGGCGAGTAGCCAGCGCAGCCGCGTCAATTGGGCTGCGGTGCGGCCGTCAGCGTGTCCGCCGACGTCGAGCGCGCGCGCAAGGCTGAGCGGAACGCCAACGAGAACCACGACCAGGAATCCGTTTGCCGTCTCATCGCGCGCACCGCCAAGCCAGACTTTGACCGGATCGCTTGATAGCAGCAGGATCAGGGCCGCGACGGCGGCCGTTGCTGCAATAATGCGGGCCACCACATCGGCGCGGCGGGCGTCGATCGCGATCGCGGCGGCGGTGATCATGACTGACGTGAGTGACAGCCAGATCAGCAGCGCGCCGAGGCTTGCGCCGGTGTCGATCGTGATGCTGCCGCTGAGCTGTGCTCCCAGTGTTTCGCCGGCGAACTTCCACACCGGATGTGCCAAGGAAGCCAGTGGCAGCATCTGCAGGATGATCCAGAGCATCGGCAGAAGCGCCGCCGCAACAGCAGGACCTGCGACCGACTTCAGGAACGACAGCTCACCTGGACGGATCGCCACGAGACTTCCGAGCAGCCCGAGCGACGTCGCCGCGCCGACGGGACCCGTTGCGAGCGATGCGTCGATGAGACCCAGCGGAATCGACGCCCCGATCAAGATGCAGATGAAAGCCGTGACGTTCCACACGAGAGGGGGAGGTCCTGCGGAGGATGAGACGCAAGACAGCGGGATGCCCCGGGCTTGCCGCGAGGTCAACGGAAATCGGCCACGCCAAAGGGGGCAGTGTTATGCCCTGCTATTGCGAACGGCGCAGGGCGAGACGTGGCGTCGAGCTGCGAGACCAGAACAGCGGCGCGAAGGTGCTTGCCAGATAACCGACTTGCAGCGCTACGATCGCGGTAATCATGAGCAGCGCGGTTTCCGACCACGACAGGCGCGCGACTCCGATGGCGGCCAGCAGCGAGAGCTCCGCGAGCACCACCGGCGCCAGCACCAGACAGTGCTGGCGCAGCCCGAGAACGGTGCCGCCGATCAAATTGCCAAGGAAAACAAATAACATAACCAAACCCTGCGTCCGCATGGTAGCGGGCCGGGCCTAAGCCGGGGTTAACCCGTACGCTGCAAGCCGGCCGGCGCGGCGCCGGTCGAATGGCCAGTAGTTTTGTTAGTCGATTAACATTCAGAACGGGCGCAGATCGCCGTAACTATAGGCGGCCCAATAGTCGCGTCCGCCATATGGTCCATAGGCGCCGTAGAGCGGCGCGCAGGAGTAGCGATCGGGACAGCCGTGCCAGCAAACCCGTTTCCACTGGCAGACGTCGCCATGACAATATTGCAGCCGCTGACAGTTGCCGCCGACCCGTTGCACGGCGCGCGGCGCAGGGGAAGCGCTTAGTTCTGCGGCAAAAACCGAGCTGCCAACAGAACCGCCCAGCAGCAAGGCGACCATTCCCAACGCGATCGCCAGTAGCTTCATGCGGGCCATCGAACCCTCAATCGGTTAACTCAAACCATCTCATTCACAGATAACGGGAACATCCGACGAAATCAAAGCCGGAGTGACGGCGCGCCGGGCTTTGTCTCACGGCGGTGCGCCGGTGTCGCCGAATTACCTCACCTCGCTAACATTATTTATCAATTGCATCGCAATATATCGTGGAACCCTGTGATTGTGATAGTCGGCGTGTTACGGCACGGCCGGAGTATTTAAATGTCGCGTGTGGTTTTCCTTCGGATAATGTTATTGCTTGCGGCCGCCTGTTGGGTCAGCGGTTGCCACTACATGCCGACCAACGGTCCGACGAGCTCCGATGTCGTGGCCGGGCAGCGCGATCCCGAAAGCCTGCCCTATGCGATGGTCAAGATCACACCGCAGATCGAGAACGTGCTGGCGTCATTCGCGCCGCAACTTGCCGGCGGCATCCAGGGCCCGCCGCCGAAGGATATCCGTTTCGGCATCGGCGACGTCGTCAGCGTCACGATCTTCGAGGCCGCCGCCGGCGGTCTGTTCATTCCGGTCGAGGCCGGCGTGCGCCCCGGCAACTACATCACGCTGCCGAACCAGAACGTCGATACCGACGGCAACATCTCGGTGCCCTATGCCGGCGCGATCCGCGCCAAGAGCCGCACGCCGACCGAAGTGCAGCGCTCGATCGTCGATGCGTTGAAGAACCGCGCGATCGAGCCGCAGGCCGTGGTCGCCCTGATCGAGCAGCGCACCTCGCTGATCTCCGTGCTCGGCGAGGTCAATTCGCCGAACCGCTTCCCCGCCAACGCCGCGGGTGAGCACGTGCTCGATGCCATCACGCGCGCCGGCGGCCCGAAAGGGCAGGGTTTTGACACATGGGTCATGCTCGAGCGCGACGGCAAGCGTACTACGGTGCCGTTCGGCCAGCTGGTCTACGAGCCCAAGAGCAATATCTATGCCCACCCCGGCGACACCATTTATGTCTACCGCGAGCCGCAGACCTTCGTCGCCTTCGGCGCCTCGGGCGCGCAGGGCCAGTTCAATTTCGAGGCCTGGCGCATCTCGCTCGCCGAAGCGGTCGCCAAAGCGGGCGGCCTGAACGACTCCTCGGCCGATCCGGCCTCGGTGTTCGTCTATCGCGGCGAACTGCCGGAAGTGGCCGCGAAGCTTGGCGTCGACGTCAGCAAATATTCAGGGCCGATCATCCCGGTCGTCTACAACATCAATTTCCGCGATCCGGCCGGCTATTTTCTGGCCACGCGTTTCCAGTTGCGCAACAAGGACGTGCTCTATGCGTCGAACGCGGCATCCGTCGAGGACGCCAAGGTGATGCAGCAGATCCGCCTCGTGACCGCAACGGTGAACGATCCGATCGTGGCCGCCTACAACGCAACCTTACTTCGTAATTCGATCAAGCTTGCGCCCTGATATTGGGGCGTGAGCCGGCACGGCCGGCTTCATGACACGTTTGCGACTAGCTTCCGGCTCGGGCGAGGCGACGGCATTGCCGTGGCCGGTGCGCTGGTCGTCGTGGCTGTTCTGCGCCGTCGTCGCCTTGGCGCCGCTGCCGCTCGGCTCGGTCGGCACAGTTGCGCCCGCGATCTGGTCGATCCTGCTCGGGATTGCACTGCTCGGGGTGTTGCCGATGCGCCTGCGCGGCAGTCAGCTCATGATCCTCGCCGTGACTGCGCTATTGACGGCGCTTGCCATGCTGGTGCTGCACGAGCAGTCGGCGCTCCGCCCCTGGTCAGGTGTGGCGCCGAACGCGTTGTGGGCACAGGCCGGCAAATTGCTGCCTGCCGAGTTGCCGCCGGCCGTGTCGATCGCGCGCGGTCAGCCGTTCTATTCGATCGGCGTCGGAATCGTTTGCCTGCTCAGCTTCGCCATCGGCGTCATGCTCGGTGCCAACCGCGGACTGGCGCGCGGGTTGTTGCGGGCGGTGGCCGCGGCGGGCCTGGTCTATGCGATCTGCGGCATCATCACCTTCGCGATCGATCCCACCCGGATCTACCTGCTGCACGAGAAGCAGGCGCACCTGGCGTGGCTGACATCTCCCTTCGTCAATCGCAACACTGCCGGCATCTATTATGGTTGCTGTGCGCTGATCTGGCTGTTGTTCGGCTGCGAGCTGATCGAGCGGCATTGGCCGTCGCGCCGCGCCAGCCTGTCACGGCTGCTCGCGCGTCTCGATATGCCGGCGCGGCACCGGCTCGCCGGCCATGCGTTCGGCTGGCTCACCTGCCTGCTGGCGATGTTTCTGACCGGCTCGCGCGGCGGCGTCGGGATCTCGCTGCTCGCTGCGGTCGCAGCCGCCGCGATCTTCTTTCGCAACCGGGTGCCGCGCCGCTACGGCATGATCGTGGCACTCGGCGTCGGCAGCCTGGTCGCGCTGGCACTGCTGCAGCTTCTCGGCGGCGGTGTCGGCGCGCGCTTCAGCACGATGGGCCTCTCGGACGAGGGACGGTTCTCGACCTATCGCGCAACGTTGCGGATGATCTGGGATCACCCGTGGCTCGGCGATGGTTTCGGGACCTTCGAATGGGTCTATCCGGCCTATCGCACCGACGACATCTCGCTGCGCGGGACCTGGAACCGGGCGCACAACAGCTGGCTCGAACTGGCGTCCGACGGCGGAATGTTAATGGCCGGCGCCGCCATGATCGCGCTGCTCGCAGCGTTCGGCGTGCTCGCGCATGGCGTGCGGACCCGTCGCCGCGACATGATCGTGCCGCTCGCGGCGCTCTGCGCGTCGGCCGCCGGCGCGCTCCATTCGATGATCGATTTCTCGCTCCAGATCACCGGCTATGCCGTTGTAATCGCGGCCCTGCTCGGGGCAGGCCTGTCGCAATCCTTCCGCTCCGGCGGGGGCGGCTCCGATGGCGGCTCCGATCGTGACGCCGGTGTTACGGTCGGGCGGCCGGTTAACGCTGATTTGGCACGCCGAAGTGGGGGCGCCGCCGGCGAGGCTATTTAATTGGCGCGATAACTCTGACTATGCTAACGAACTGTTAGTATTCGTTAGGGAGATAGCTGTGTTCACATTTGAGCGATCCGGCGGCTTTTCCGCCCCGCGCTTGGCGACGTTGGTGGTGATGCTGGTGCTCGCGACACCCGGTGGCGCGGCGCTGGCGGAGACCCCTGGCGGGTTGATCCAGCTGTCCCAGGCGGTCACCAATTTCAAGGCCAGCCCGGAGCAGCTACTGACCCAATATCCGAATGCGGGCGTGGAGTTGACCTCGCGGGCGCGCGATTTCGCCCTCAACGATCCGACATCGCTCGATCCGCTGATTGCGCTGCTTGCCAAGGCAAGCAAGGACCAGAAGACGGCGATCGCCGCCGGTCTCGCCCAGGCCGCGCGCATCGTGGTGCGCAGCAACCAGCCCTACGCGACGCGCATCCAGCAGGCGATTGCCGACACCAAGGATCTCGACACCGTGATGGCGTTTGCCGCAGCGTCGGGTGACAGCGGCACCGCCGCGACCGGTGCCGGCGGCGCGGGCAGCGCCGGTGCATCCGGCGGCCAGACCAGCGCGCTGGGCGCCAGCGGCGCCGGAGCTGGCACGCTCGAGGCCATCGACGGCAACAGTGTGAACACCGGCATCTTCAGCTTCACCTCGTCGGTCAGCAGTTCGGGCCGCACGACGACCGGTACGGCCACGGGCACCGGCACCACCCTCATTTCAACAGTAACTCCCTGAGCGGGCTTCCGATCGCCAATGGAGAACTCTCTGCAGCAACGCGCTTCGGTGTCGGCGGCGGGACGCTTCGCAGGATCATTGGAGGGCGCGAGGGCAGGATCCATCCTGCCGGCGCGGCGATAGGACGAGATGCTTCAGCGCAACCAGATCTCGCCGTCTGTCGATCTGAGAAATCGTCCGGCTGAACTGCCGTCGCTGGCGGAAACCTTCGACGCCTTCGTCACCTATCTGCTCCGGCAATACTGGGTCATACTCGGGACCGCCGCGCTCTGCCTGTTCGGCGGCATCTGCTATCTGATGACAGCGGCGCCGAGCTATACGGCGCTCGCCACGATGATCATCGACACGCGCAAATTCCAGGCCTTCCAGCAGCAATCGCCGGTGAGCGAGGCCCCGGTCGATTCCGCCGCAGTCGAGAGCCAGGTCGAAATCCTGAAGTCGGAGAACGTGGCGCTCGCGGTGATCCGCGACCTCAAGCTCAACGAGGATCCGGAATTCGTCGGCTCGAGGGCCGGCGCGGCGGGAGCTGTGCTGGATTTCGTGTCCGGCCTGCTCGCCGGCGGCGCGCCGCCCACCGAGTTCGACCGGACCCGGCGCGCGGTTCGCGCCTTCCAGAAGCAGCTCGACGTCCGCCGCCGCGGCATGACCTATGTGATCGAGGTCAGCTTCCGCTCGCTCGATCCGGAGCGCGCGGCGCAGATCGCCAATGCCGTCGCCGACGCCTACATCGTCGATCAGCTCGATTCCAAGTATCAGGCGACGCGACGCGCCAGCGTCTGGCTGCAGGACCGCATCCAGGAGCTGCGCACGCAGGCATCCAACGCCGAGCGCGCGGTGCTCGACTACAAGAAGACCAACAACATCGTCACCTCCAGCGGCAAGCTGCTCAACGAGCAGCAGCTCGGCGAGCTCAACACCCAGCTGCTCCACGTGAAGTCGCAGGTCACCGACGCCAAGGCCAAGCTCGACCGCATCGAGGCGGTGGTGAAGGGGGGCGTCCCCGATGCGACGGTGGCCGATACCCTGAACAACCAGGTCATCACCAAGCTGCGCTCGCAATATCTCGAGCTGGCCAACCGCGAGGCCGACTGGTCGTCGCGCTACGGCTACAATCATTTGGCCGCCGTCAATCTGCGCAACCAGATGCGCGAGATCCAGTCGTCGATCGTGGACGAGCTGAAGCGGCTCGCCGAAAGCTACAAGAGCGACTATGCGATCGCCCTGCAGCGCCAGAACGAGATCGAGCGCGCCGTGAACGACTCGGTGTCGCAGTCGCAGTCGACCAACCAGGCGCAGGTCACGCTCCGCGAGCTCGAGAGCTCGGCGCAGACCTATCGCTCGCTCTACGACAACTTCCTGCAGCGCTACATGGAAAACGTGCAGCAACAGTCGTTCCCGGTCAGTGAGGCGCGGGTGATCACCCGTGCCTCGCGTCCGCTCAGCAAGAGCCATCCGCAGACCTTGGTCGTGCTCGCGCTCTCGGCGCTCGGCGGCCTGATCGCCGGGCTCGGGTTCGGCGTGCTGCGCGACCTCTATGACCGGGTGTTCCGCACTGCTGAAATGGTCGAGACGATCCTCGAGGCCGACTGCGTCGCCATCGTTCCGCGCGTCTCGCCGGGCCAGATCAAGGCGCCGGTCGCCGGTCGTCCCAACCTGCCGATCGGTCCGCGCACGATCCGGCGCGGCGACGAGCCGGTGCTGTGGGCGGCGATCGATTCGCCATTCTCGCGGTTCTCGGAAGCGATCCGCTCGATCAAGGTCAATGCCGACCTCAACGTCACCAAGCCGTCAAAGATCCTCGGCCTGACCTCCGCGCTTCCCAACGAGGGCAAGTCGACGCTGGCCTTCGTGTTTGCGCAACTGGTTGCCCAGAGCGGGGCCCGCGTGCTCCTGATCGATTGCGATCTGCGCAATCCCTCGCTCAGCCGCAAGGTCGCCGCGACTGCCGAGCGCGGCATCCTCGACGTGCTGTCGAACAATGCGACATTGCAGGACACGCTGTGGCGTGATCCCGAGACCGGCCTCGCCTTCCTGCCTGGCGCCACGCGATCGCGCATCGCGCACTCGCACGACGTGCTGGCCTCCGACCAGATGAGGGATTTCATCGACGGGGCCCGCAGCCATTATGACTACGTGATCGTCGATTTCCCGCCGCTCACGCCGGTGGTCGATGTCCGTATCACCGCACACTTCGTCGATTCCTTCGTCTTCATCGTGGAATGGGGCAAGACCCAGGTGCAGGTGGTCGAGCGTGCGCTTCGCAGTGCGCGAGCGGTCAACGAGAACCTGCTCGGCGTCGTGCTCAACAAGGCCGATATTGCCGCGATGAGCCGCTATAGCGGCTATGGCGGCAAGAACTACTATTACAACTCGCACTATGGGCGATATGGCTACACCGAGTGAGACGCACGGTGGGATGCCCGGGCGCGCAGCCGCCTGGCTTGCGCGCGGCTTGCTGGCCGCGGTCGCGTGCTCGTCGGTTGCCTGGGGCACGACCACCTTGCCGGACTTTGTCGACCAGACCCGGCTCGACGGCGCAAAGGACCTGATCCTTCGCAACGTACCGGTCAGCGACGCCGAGCTCGATGACCTCGGTCCGCTGCTCTCGCGCGCCGTGGCGGAGAAGGATTGCATGCCGGCCATCGATCGCAGCGCGGCGGTGATCCGGTTGCGGCGCGCCGAGAACGCGCTCGCATCCGGCGAGCAGGTCGACGCCCGGATGGGCGAGCTTGACGAAGCTGTCCGCAAATCGCTCGGCTGCGCGCCGGCCGATCCGTATCTTTGGCTCGTGCTGTTCTGGCTTCGCAATACAAGGCAAGGTTTGAGCGACGCCAATTTCGACCTGCTGCGGATGTCGTACCGGCTCGGACCGAACGAGGGCTGGATCGTGGTCAAGCGCAGCGCGATGGCGCTCGCAATGTTTGACGCGCTGCCGCCTGACCTTTCGGCCGACGTGATTGCCGAGTTCGCGCGTCTCGTGAAGACTGAACTGTACACCGAGGCAATCGATCTCCTGAAGGGACCTGGCTGGGCGCACCGTGACAAGCTGCTGGCCGGCCTCGCAGCCGTCCCGCAACGGAACGTCGACGTCCTGACCCGCACCATGGCCGACATTGGATACGATCTCGACCGCCGCTCGGCGGCGGAACGGCGCAATTGGGAGCACAAATCGAACGATCGCTTCGAGGAGCTTGCCCGAATGCCGCCGGAGGCGAGGGCCAGGCCATGACGATGGAATTCTGCGTCGGACAGCACAACGCGCACTATGAGGGCGTCTATTCGGCGCAGGAGCGCGACTGGCGCCGCGTCTGCGCGGTCGACAAGGCCGATCATATCGCCGGCTTGCTCGGCCCAGCCGCCGCGAAGGTCGGAAATGTGCTCGAGGTCGGCTGCGGCACCGGCGCCGTGCTGGCGCGGCTGTCGGCGATCGGTGTCGGCCGCGACTTCACCGGCATCGACGTGATCGATCCCGCGACCAATCTGGAGATCGACGGTGCAGCTTCAGCTCCATTCCGCTGGTCCAGCTATGACGGTGCCACGATCCCGTTCGCCGACGGATCGTTCGACCTCGTCTATGCCAGCCACGTCCTGGAGCACGTGCCCGAACCACGCGCATTGCTTTACGAGCTCGCCCGCGTCTCGCGAGACTTCATCTATGTCGAGGTGCCCTGCGAATTGCACGCGCGGACCAGTCGCGGGGCGCTGCAATCGACGCTCGACATCGGCCATATCAATTTCTACACGCCCGATACGTTTCGGCTGCTGCTGGAGACCGTGGGGCTCAAGGTCAAGGACTTCGGCACCTGGGACCACAGCCTGCCGGTGCATGCTTTTCATTCGTCTCGGATGAAGGGGCTCGCGAAGAGTATCGTGCGGAAGTCGCTGTTGTCGGTCAGCCCAGGGTTCGCGACCCGGCTTGCGACTTATCATTGCGGGGCGATCTGCCGGCACGACGCGGCGCCGCCACGGGACCGCTGAGCCATGGCGCCGCGCGTGGTCGTCTTCAACAACATGATCACACCCTACACCAACCGGCTCTACAACGAGCTGGTTGACCGTGGGCTGGATCTCGCGGTGCTATCCTGCACCGCGCAGGAGGCCGATCGGTTCTGGGCCGGCTCGTTCACGCCGCGCTATACCACGCGCACGGTGCCCGGCGTCTCGATTCCGCTGTCGCGGTCGCGTCACACCCATGTCAATATCGGGATCGGGCGCGCCTTGAATGCGCTCGCGCCCGACCTGCTGTTCGTCAACGGCCTGTACCCCTCGATGCTGGCCGGCGCGGCATGGGCGCGCGCCAACGGCAAGGCGCTCGCGCTGACGATCGACGGCTGGCGCGAGACGATGCCCAACACCGCCTATCATCGGCTGGCGCGGCCCTGGCTGCTGCGCCAGTGCGACGCAGTCGTATGTTGCAGCGACAAGGGCAGGGCGTATTTCCGCGGCGAGGGTGTTCGCGCCGACGATCTGTTCGTGGTGCCGCTGGTGCCGGCATGGGATCCGCCGGAGACTGCGCCGGCATTCGACGACCGTCCATTTCATCTGCTCTGGTGCGCCCGCCTCAATGACGATGCCAAGAACGCGATCTTCTTCGAGAACGTCGCGATCGCGCTTGGTGGGATCGTGCCCGGGCTGAAGGTGCGCGTGGTCGGGTCCGGCGCCGCCGAACGGCGCTTGATGGCGCGGCTCGGGAGTGCCGGCATCGATGTCAGCCATGACCGCTACCTTCCGTGGCAGGCGATATCGGACGTTTTTCTGCAGTCGCGGCTGCTGCTGCTGCCCTCGTTGCTGGAACCATGGGGCCTGGTGTGCAACGAGGCCCTGCAGTGCGGCGTTCCCTGCCTGGTGTCGCCCCATGTCGGGGCAGGCGGCGAGTTGGTGCGTGACCAGGACAACGGCTATGTTTGCGCGCTCGATGAACAGGTTTGGGTCGACGCGGCGCGCGGCTTGCTCGAACATCCCGCGCGCTGGGAGGCGATGTCGCGGCAGGCCCGGCAGAGCGTGCGACGCGATGCGCTTGCCGACGCCGCGGCGCGTTTCACCGCCGCGGTCGATCATCTCTTGAGGGCGCCGGCCCGGCAGGAGGCCGTGCAATGATCGGCAGATGGTGGCTGCGAACCGATGTCTTTCTGCACGCCTATCTGGTGATGGTGCTCGGCTGCATCTATTTCCTGTTCAATTTCATCGAGGGCATCTCGTTCGCGGAAAGGGCCGGGGAATCCACGCTGTTCCGCGGCGCATGGCTGCTGCTCTACATCCTCTTGATGCTGCACATTGCGATCGATCGGAATCGCTTCGGCCTGCTGATGCTGCAGTCGCATCTCTATCTGACGTTCATCGCCTTCGCCCTGGTATCACTGGCGCTGAGCGCGGACCCCGCCGGCTCGTCGATCAAGTTCGCGATGTATCTGCTAACCACGATGTTCTCGGCGTGGGTCGTGATCAGCTGCCCGGTCGATCGTCTCGTCGATACGCTGTTCCGGATCGGGATCGTGGTGCTGATCGTTCACGTCCTGCTGTTTCCGGTGATCGGCTCGCAATGGGATTACGACCCGCTGCACCGGCCGACGGTGCTCGGAACCCAGGCCTATGCCGGCGTGTTCGGTCACAAGAACCTCGCGGGCGCGTTCTTCGGTCTCATGGTGCTGATCTGCTTCGTGCGCATGCTGGCAGGACCGCGGCGGCAATTCGGCTGGACCCTGCTGCTGATGGGATGTCATTTTTTTGCGCTCGCCGCAGCCGGCGCCGCAGGTCCGCTGATCAGCATGTTGACGGCGCTTGCCGTGACCTTCGGGCTTCTGCTGGTGGTGCTCGGGCACAGGGGCGCTGCCTCGATCTATTGGCTCGGCCTCGCCTTTGTTGCGCTTGTCGTGTTCGCCGTGCCGAGCGACGAGTTGTATGGGCTGGTCGGCCGCAGCGGAAACCTGACCGGCCGCTCGTTCCTCTGGTCGGTCTGGCCGCACTTCTTCTGGCAGCACCCCTGGCTCGGCTACGGGTTTTCGGGATTCTTCAACGAACTGCCGAACTCGCCCGTGAACGAGCTGACGAGCATGGCGCCGTGGAATACCGAGTTCGGCTCGTTCGAGAATTCCTATCTCGACGCCTTTCTCCAGTTCGGCCTGCTCGGCGGTGCGCTCTATATGCTGCTGCTGGCGCTCGCACTGTGGAATAGCATCGTCTTCGCGTTCGAGCGGAGAGGGATGTACTGCATGGCGCCGTTCGCGATGCTGCTGTTCGTCGTGATCGCGTCGGCCAATGACTCCAGCCAGCTGCTGCACAATTATTTCGGCTGCGTGCTGGTGTTTTGGTGCTATTTCGGCCCGGAGGCCAGGTTGCAAACGGCGCCGCGGCGGACATTCAACAGACTACGGGTGAGTGAGGCGTGAGTGCGTTGACCGACAGGCTGGACCGGGCGGCGGCCCAGACCGGGGTCGCCGGTGCCATGAGCGGATTGCTTCGCCGGCTGCGGCGTGCCGGGGGCAATGTCGCGCTTGGCCTGATCGATCAGGCGCTACTGAGCGGGTCTGCCTTCGTGCTGACGATCGTGCTCGCCAATGTGCTCGACATCAATTCGTTCGGCAGGTTCAGCGTCGCCTGGTCATTCTCGATTTTGATCGAGGCGGTGTTTCTGCGCGGCCTGTTCGACGACGGGCTGCCGGCGACTGCGCACCGCATCCCGAAATCGCTATGGCCGCAGCTGCGGCTCGGCCTCTATCTGTCGTCGCTGCTCGTCTCGGGCGCGCTCGGCCTGCTGCTGGTGAGCGCGGGGCTTGTGATCGCAGCCGTCGGCGGGGACGCCGGCGGGCTCGTGATCGCAACCGGGCTTGCGATCCCGGCGGTTCGGCTGCAGAGCATGTTCCGCCGGATTTGCTATCTCGACGGCAGACTGCCGCGCGCACTGGCGTCCTCGCTGACCTATTGCGTGGCGCTGGTCGTCTCGGCCGGGTTGATGATCGCGCTCAAGCTCGCCGGCGCCGCCGCGGCGATGGCGTGCATCGCGATCTCGGCAGCGCTCGCCGGCAGCCCGCTGCTGGCCCACACCCGCGAGCTGGCCTGGCCGCAAGCCAGAATCTTCCGCGGCTCGCTGCGGCGGCTGTTTCGGAACGGTCGCTGGTTCGTCGCGACCTCGCTCACCTACTGGATCGGCAGCATCGGGCTGATTCCGGTCTGCGGCTTCCTGATCGGGCTGGACGCGAGCGCGTCGCTGCGGATCCTGCTCTTGGTGTTCGCACCGCTCAGCCAGTTCTGCGCGACGATGTTCTCGGTTCGCCTGCCGGAAATCGCGGCCGAACTGCGCGCCGGCCGGCGCAGCGCGGTCGCCGCTGCCGCGCGCGAAAATGCCCTGCTGCTCGGGTCGATCGCGGCCGCCTATGGCGCGGCCGTCGTGCTGCTCGGCCAGCGCATTCTGGCGCTTGTCATCCACGGACAGAGTTATGAGATCGGCACCGGCAGCCTCGCCTTGATGGGCGCGGCGATGGCGCTCGACGCGGTGTGGCTCGGCCTCGCGCTGCCGCTGTTTGCGACCGGCAAGCCGCAGCGATTCATGCTGAGCCGGATCGCCGGCCTCGTCGCGCTGTGCTGCGTCCTGCCGTTCGCGGCGGAGACCTGGCAGGTGATGGGCGCAGTTGCGGCGATGGTGGCCTCCAGCGCGGCGTCGGTAATCACGGTTGTGCTGACCAATTCGGCGCGGGAGCGGACATGACCGGCGACGCGTGCGGCGGCTCGCTCGAAAAGCTGCATATCGGCGCCTTCAATTGCGGCATCGACGGCTGGATCAATACCGACATCACGATGCACCTGTGGATCGCGCGGATGCCGTTCGCGGCGAAAGCGCTGCATCTCGCGGGCCTGCTGAGCGATGCCCGCTATGCCGAGCATCGCCAGGGCAGGTTCGCCGGGCTGCGTCACATGAACCTGACGAGGCCGCTGCCGTTCGCGGATCGCAGCCTCTCGGCGGTATTCAGCGCGCATGTCTTCGAGCACCTGTTTCCCGACGAGGTCGAGCGGCTGGCGCGCGAGATCGCGCGGGTGCTGGCGCCGGGCGGGGTGTGCCGGATCGTCGTCCCCGACATGGAGCGGATCGTCGCGCTCTACGATCCGGCGGCGCCGCAGGCCTTCCTCAAGGGCGTGTTCGAGATCGATCGCCGCAGGGAGGTAACCTTCGCGCATCACTGGGGCTTTACCCGCGCCTCACTCGCCGCGCTGTTCCGCGACGCCGGCTGTTCGGAAACCCACACCCGTGCCTATCGCGAGGGCGTCTGTCCCGACATTGACCGGCTCGACAACCGGCCGGACGAGTCGATCTTCTTCGAGGCCATCAGGTGAGCGCGACAGGAAAATCGACGGACCGTTGCGTGAGGGATCGCGCATGCCGTGCTAGATCGAACCGACCGGTAGCAGGAGACTGACCTTGCTGGGTGCGATTCAAGCCCGATTTTCCAGTGCGGCGCGCCAGCGGCGCGGCGAATTCCTCGTTCGCACCGTGAACCTGCCGCTCGATGCGAAAATCCTCGATCTTGGCGGCGGCACTGGCCGGCACATTCGCGCGATCCTGCCCCGCCATACCGACATCACGGTTTGCGATATATCGGCCGACGATTTGAAGGCCGCGCGCGAGCGCTTCGGCTTCAAGACGGTGCTGCTGCGGGAGACCGAGCGCCTGCCGTTCGACGATCAGGCGTTCGACTTCTGCTTCTGCTCGTCGGTGATCGAACATGTCACCGGGCCGAAGCAGGATGTCGTCACGATCGAGGACGGAGCGGCGTTTCAGAGCATCGCGCGCGAGCATCAGAACCGTTTTGCGGGCGAGATCTCGCGGGTCGCGAAGTCCTTCTACGTGCAGACGCCGTACCGGTACTTTCCGATCGAAAGCCATACCTGGCTGCCGGGCATCATCGTCCTGTTGCCAAGGCGGCTGCAGATCGCGCTGATCAGTATATTCAACCGCTTCTGGTTCAAGCGCACCGCGCCCGACTGGCACCTGTTCGACTGGCGCGAGATGACGGAAACCTTTCCCGACGCCGAGATCTATCGCGAACGCTATCTCGGCATGACCAAATCGCTGATGGCGATCAAGGCCTGAGGCAGCTATCCGCCTGCCATGTCAACCGTCGCGTCGGGCCAGGATGTTGATCAGCATGCCGACCGTCGCCCGGCGATCGAGCGCCGGCGGGAGCGGGGAGCCGGCAAAGCTGCTCCCCAGCATTGTGAGGCCATGTTGTCGCAGCAGACCCTGCATGGCCGCCGGCGAGGTGTCGAATTTGGAGAACGCGAGATAGCGGAACAGCGGCCGCGCCGACACGCGTGAAGAGGCCGCATGCGCGAGCTTGTAGCCCCGGCGCAGCAGCGATCCGCGGTTGGGGATGGAGAGCAGAAAAAGCCCGCGAGGCCTCAGCACGCGATGAATCTCGGCGAGGCACTGCGCCACGTCGGGAACATATTCCAGCACGCTCGCGCATAGCGCGCCGTCGAAGGATCGATCGGGAAACGGCAGGCTTGCGATGGTCGGGATCTGCTGAAATGTGAGCCGCCCGGCGAGCGTGCCGTCGGCGCGGCGGCCGTGTGCCGCCGCAATCATCTCCGATGATGCGTCGACGCCGGCGACGTCGCAACCGCGTGCGGCGAGCAGGCGGGACAGCGTTCCGGTGCCGCAACCCGCATCGAGCCAGCGCTGCCCATTGAGGTCCGCGTTCCCGAGCAGACCGAACATCGCGGCCGTCCGCGCCTTGAAGGTGCGGCTCTGATGCAGCGTCTCCCATCCCGACGAAATCTCGTCGTGAAAGCGGATTTCGGGTCGCTCGCGGGTCTGGCCCATGGTGGCCATGATAGTCCCTACCAGTGGAAGCCGCTCACTTTGGCGCGCACCTGCTCGGGCAATCCGATCTCCGACAGTTCGAGCACGACCTGGTCGGGGCGCGTCGCCGTCAACGCCGCAACGAAGCGCGGATCGGCCGTCGTCAGCACGATAATGTCGGCCCACTCGATGGTTGCCGTCACGTCGTCGTTCAACAGGCCGACCAGCTCCGGATTGCGCATCAGGAATTCCCGGTTGGCGCCGATCAGTTGCGACAGTTGCACATTGGGGTCGTAGATCCGGATGTCGCGCCGCTCGCCGCGCAGGCTCTTCACCAGCCTCACGAAGGGGCTGTCGCGGACGTCGTCGGTGCCGGCCTTGAAGCTGATGCCGAGGAACGCGATGCGGCGGCCCTCATGCGACAGGATCCAGTCGGCGCCGCGCGACATGATCATGTCATTGCTCGGCAGGATGCTTTCGAGCACCGGCGTCGACAGTCCGCGGCTGTGCGCCAGGTGCTTCAGCGCCTTGACGTCCTTGGGCAGGCAGGAACCGCCGAACGCGAACCCCGGCCGCAGATAGGCCGGCGAGATGTTGAGCCGCGTGTCCTGCATGAAGATGTTCATGACGTCGCGCCCGTCGATGCCGAGCGTCTTCGCGATCGTGCCGATCTCGTTGGCAAAGCTGACCTTGAGCGCATGCCAGCTGTTGTCGACATATTTCGCCAGTTCCGCGGTCTCGACCGGCGGCGTGATCTTGGCGCCGGGCAGGTCCTTGTAAAGCGCCATGACGCGGTCGGCGGTTTCCTGGTTGAAGGCGCCGACCACGGTCTTGGACGGCGCGTTGAAATCCGCAATCGCGCTGCCCTCGCGCAGGAACTCCGGATTGAAGGCGAGGTCGAAGTCGCGTCCGATCCTGTTGCCGGAGGCTTCCTCGATCAGCGGCCCGACGGTGCCGCGGGTGGTGCCGGGCAGCACGGTGGAGCGGATCGTCACGGTATGTGGCGCGTTCTTGGCGCGCAGTCCGCGGCCGATCTCGATCGCGACCTGTCGGATCGCGGTCAGGTCGAGATTGCCGTTGCCGGACGAGGGCGTGCCGACGCAGACCATCGATATGTCGCTGTTGACGATCGCTTCGGTGGCGTCGGTGGTCGCGGTCAGCTGACCGGTTGCCACCGCGCGCGCCACCTTGTCCGAGATGCCCGGCTCGACGACCGGCGATCTGCCTCCGCGGATCAGGTCGACCTTCGCAACGCTCTTGTCGACGCCGATGATCTGGTGGCCGAGCTCGGTGAAGCAGGCGGCGCACACCGTTCCAACATAGCCGAGGCCGAAAATGCTGACGTTCATGCTTCGACCTTCAACAATCCAGGACGTGCGCGTGGCCGCAGCCGCGTCGCGTTTGACGTGAGTGAGGCGGCTGCGCGTTCAAGACGATGCCCGCCCGGGGGCTGCGTTCGCGCCGGAAGGTTGCGAGGTTGGCCGCTCGGCGGTTGCATGCGCGCGCGGTGCGGGGACCTTCCTGGCGAACAGCGCCTCATAGGCCGCGAGCAGCTTCGGCTCCTCATGCGTCCACGACAGCGCGCGCTCGACGCGGTTGCGGCCAAACGCCCCCATCGTCTGCCGCAACGACGGATCGTCGATCAACGTAATGATCTTGCTGGCGAAATCCCTCGGATCGTTCTTCGCGGCATAGAGCGAGGCGTCGAGCGCCGAGCGCCGGCCCTCGCGAACGTCGAACTGAACGATCGGCTGTCCGAGCGCCATGTACTCCATGATCTTGTTCATGGTGGAGATGTCGTTCATCGGCGTGACGCGGTCCGGATTGACGCAGACGTCAGCAGTCGAGAGCATCGTGAACAGCGCCTCATCCGCGATGGCGCCGGTGAAGTTCACGTAGTCGGAGAGCTGCATCTCCTCGCAGAGCTTGACCACCGCATTCCACTCCGGCCCGGTGCCGGCGATGTTGAACTGGATGTCGGTGCGGCCGAGATCGTGCACGATGTGGCCGATCGACTGCAGCAAGAGATCGATGCCTTCCGACTGGCCGATCACGCCGACATAGCCGACGCTGTGGCGTCGGCCACGGCGCCAGGCCGGATCGGCCGGCCGCGAGCGCACCCGGTCGAGATTGGGGCCGGATCGTACGACGAAGACGCGATTGGCCGGCATGCCGCCGCGCGCGATCGCTATCTCGCGATAGGATTCGTTGGTCGCGATCGAGATGCTCGCCGTCTTGAAGGTGAGATATTCGACCAGCCGCAGCAGATGCCAGAAGAAATCCTTGCGGCCGAATTTTGCTTCGTAGAGCTCGGGATTGACATCGTGATGATCGAACACGAAGCGCTTGCCGCCGAGCTTGAACAACAGGCCGATCAGGAAGATCAGGTCGGGCGGATTGCAGCCCTGGATCACGTCGAAGCCGTGCTTCCACGCCACCTTGATCGCAAGCAGCGTTTCCCAGAACAGTGCGACCGGATATTCGATCAGGTAGGCGGCGATCCCGCGCGCTTCCACGGGCATCGGATGACGGTAGATGTGAATGCCCTCGAGGCATTCGTAGGATTCGTCATGGCCGCGGCCCTTCGGGCAGATCACCGAAACTTCATAGCCCGCCTTGCGCAGCGACGTTGCTTCGCACCACACCCTGCGATCGAAAGGAACCGGGAGGTTCTCGACGATGATCAGGATCCGCCGCGGTGATGGTTCAGCTCTCGACATCTGCGATGATCTATACCATTGACCTAACAACATCACAATCCGACTAACATCGGCATTAACATGCGCGGCTTCCACTATGCAATCCCGGCACGGATGTGACGGCGACGAGACAGGGACATGGCAGGCAGAGTGAGGGATTGGGGCCAAAGGGCATTGATTGCGCTGGTTTTGAGCGCGCTGCTGCCGCTGGCCTACAAATGGCCGCTGCAGTGGAATGGTTCGACGTCAAGCGATGCGCTGAGTGCGAGCCGCGTGAATGCGGTGATCCCGCCGACGCTGTTCGGCATGACGATCAACGCAATCGGGCAGTCACAACCATGGCCCGAGCTCAAATTCGACGGCGTTCGGCTGTGGGGCGCGATCTACTGGGCGCAGGTCAATCCGGCGCCCGGCATCTACAATTGGGCGCGCTTCGACGCCATCCTTGCCGCGGCGGAGCGCGAGCACGTCGAGATCGTTCTCAATCTCGCCTACACGCCGCGCTGGGCCGCAGCGGTGAAGGATGCTCCGCCGGCGTTCACGCCGGGCGCAAGCTCACCGCCTGCCGATCTCGCGTCATGGGATGACTGGGTGCGTGCGGCCGTCACGCGTGCCGCCGGCCGCATCAAATACTGGGAAATCTGGAACGAGCCCGAGGATCCCAAATATTACTCGGGCGATATCGCGACCATGGTCCAGCTGCAGAAGCGTGCCTACGAGATCATTAAAGCCAGCGATTCCACGCTGACCGTGCTGACACCGCCGTCAAATGGCACGCCGGACGGGTATCGCTGGCAAGAGGCGTTCATGGCGCAAGGTGGCGGACAATATGCCGATGTGTTCGCCTTCCACGGCTATACGAGCGAGCCCGAAGCGGTGCTCGGAATCATTGCGCGCTTCAAGAAAATCCTCGCCGCGCACGACCTGTCCGCGAGACCAATCTGGGACACCGAGGCCGGCTGGTCGTCCTATGAGGACAATCCGGACGGGTGTCTGGCGCGCGCCTACATCCTGAAATGGATCAGCGGTGTCGACCGGTTCTATTGGTACGAGTTTGCCGGAGGCGGCAGCGACTTTGGAAAATTATGGGACCCGGCGCGCGGGCTGCTTCCGAGCGGAGTTGCCTACCGCACGATCCAGTCCTGGTTGGTCGGTGCGAGCGTCGTGGCGGCAGGCAGGACGTCGCCGTCGACCTGGCGCGTCGAGCTTCGCATGCCGGATGGCCGCAACGGTCTGATCCTCTGGACCACCAAGGGCCGGTCCGTTGATCGGGTCGACCCGCATTTTAGCCGTTACCAGGGCCTCGACGGCGGCGAAGGACCTGTCGCCAACGGCGAGGTCGAGATCTCGCCAAAACCGGTTCTGTTGCTGGAATGATAATAATGTTAAGTCCCGGCAAACGAGACAATTATGACGATGTTCTTGGCTTCATTGCGGGCGTTGGGCGCGATACAAGGAGCGCTGTTAACTTGAGGCGATTGACCGACCGTGAAGCAGATCGCGCAGAACTATAAGAGCGGCGAGCTCAAGCTGATCGATGTGCCGGCGCCGCGCTGCCGCCCAGGCGGGGTTTTGGTGCGCACGGCGTTTTCGGCGGTGTCGACCGGCACCGAGATGATGAAGTTCACCGAAGGCCGCCTGTCGCTGCTCGGCAAGGCGCGCGCGCGACCCGACCAGGTTGCCAAGGTGATAGGCTCGGTCCGTCAGCAGGGGTTGCTCGCGACCTATCAGAAGGTGATGAACCGCCTCGATTCGTACACGCCGCTCGGCTACTCGCTGTCGGGTACCGTCGTGGAGGTCGGCGAGGGCGTCGGTGGCTTCTCGGTCGGACAGCGCGTCTGCTGCGGCGGCAATCAATATGCAACCCATGCTGAATATAATTGGGTGCCGGTGAACCTCTGCGTGCCGCTGCCGGACAGTGCTGCGCTGGACCAGGCCGCCTTCACCACGATCGCCTCGATCGCGCTGCAGGCGATGCGCCAGTCGGAAATCCGTTTTGGCGAGACCGCCTGCGTGATCGGCCTTGGCCTGATCGGGCAGATCATGGTGCGGCTGCTGCGCAGCGCCGGTGTCGTGGTCGTCGGGCTTGACAGGGTGGAGGCGCGCTGTCGGCCAGCGGAGGCTGCGGGCGCCGCGGTCTGTGCCGTCGCATCGGACGATGCCGCGGCCGAATTCCGCGCCCGGATCGACCAGCTGACCGCAGGCAACGGCGTCGATTGCGTGTTCATCACCGCAGGCAGCGACGATCCCGATCTCGCCTCGCGTTCGGCGGCACTGCTGCGCGACCGCGGCCGCATTGTCGATATCGGCAAATGCACGCTGAACCTGCCGTGGAACGAATTCTACGACAAGGAGCTCGACGTGCGCTTCTCGCGCTCCTACGGCCCCGGCCGCTATGATCCGCTCTATGAGGAGGGCGGCATCGATTATCCGATCGGTCATGTGCGCTGGACGGAGAAGCGCAACATGGAAGCGATCGTCGCGCTGCTCGCCGATGGGCGGCTCGATTTTTCCTCACTGATCTCCGAAATGGTGCCGCTGGAGCAGGCGACGTCGGCGTTTGAGCGCATGAGCCGGGGCGAGGTCGGTCTCGGCATGGTGTTCGCCTATCCGGACGCCGCTCCGCGTGCGATGCAGATGATCTATCGTCCGCCGGTTGCCCTGCGCAGCGGCCGGGTGCGGCTCGGCGTCATCGGCGCAGGCAATTATGCGTCCAGCATGCTGTTGCCGCAGCTTGCGAGTAACCAGCGCGTCGATCTCGTCGAGGTCGCCACCAATACCGGCCTGAGCGGCGCCACTGCGGTCCGCAAATTCGGCTTCGCGCGTGCCTCGACGGATGCGGCCTCGGTGCTCGGCGCCGACGACATCGATGCCGTGCTGATCGCAACGCGCCATGCCTCCCATACCGACCTCGCGACGCAGGCGCTGCGCGCCGGCAAGGCGGTGTTTGTCGAAAAGCCCTTGGCGATCGATACAAACTCGCTCGATCGATTGGAGCAGGTGATCCGGGAAACCGGCAACAACCGCCTGATGGTCGGCTTCAACCGCCGTTTTTCGCCGCTGCTGCAGGGCATGCGCGCGGCGTTCGCGCCGGCAGGACCGCAGACCCTGCAATATCGTGTCATCGCCGGGCCGCTTGAGAGGTCATCCTGGTATCTGCAGGCCGAGAGCGAAGGCAGCCGCTTCGTCGGCGAGGGCGGCCATTTCATCGACGTGTTGTGCTGGTGGCTCGGCGCCGGGCCGGCGCGTGTCTCCGCGAGCACGGCGGGCAAGGACATCGACAATCTCGTCGCCACCTTCGATTTTGCCGACGGTTCGGTCGCGAGCCTCAGCTATCTCACCGGCGGCGATCCGCGGGTGCCGAAGGAAGCGCTCGAGATATCGGCAAGCACGGGTTTTGCCGCCTTCGACAATTTCTCGGGCTTCGAGGTCTGGCACGCCGGACAGCGCACGGCCAAGACAGCGCGGCTCGACAAGGGCCAGCGGCCGATGCTGGCTGCCTTCATCGCGGCGGTCGCATCGGGATCTGCGATGCCGATCGCGCTCGATTCGCTGCTGGCGACCACGCGCGCAACGCTTGCCGTGCAGGAAAGCGCGGCCGCCGGGATGCCGATCGATCTGACGGCCGGCGCAGCGGAGCAGGGCGTCGCGCGCGCCTCGACGGCGTCGAGATGAATCCGGCCTGGTATCTGCGCAGGCTGCAGCGCATGGAGCCGTCCGAGCTTGCGGGACGGGTGAACGACCAGCTGCTGCATTTGCTCTGGCGGATCACTCCGCCGGATATCGCGCGGCGCGCCGGCGCGAAGCTCGCTCCCGGCTCGCGGCAGCCGCGCCTGAAGCCGCTGCCTTTGCCCGCCCACGCCCCGAGACAGGCCGCCGAACGGTTGATCCAGAGCGCCGACCGGATTCTCGCCGGGCAGTGGCGGATTTTCGCCAGGGATCATGGGGCCCTCGGCGAACGACCCGACTGGTTCGTCGATATCAGAAGCGGCAAGCGGGCGCCCGCTGATATGCACGCGTTCGCGGTTCCTTATCGTGACGAAACCGCGGTCGGAAACATCAAATACATCTGGGAGCCGTCGCGTCACCACCATCTGACGGTGCTCGCGGCCGCGTATTACCTGACCTCCGACGAGCGCTACGCCAGGCGCGCGGCCGAGCATCTGGTGAGCTGGTGGCGCGAAAATCCGTTCCCGCGCGGCCCGCACTGGATCAGCGGCATCGAGCTTGGCGTGCGGCTGATCTCGTGGGCATGGGTACGCCAGCTGCTGCAGAACTGGCCCGAGGCTGCTGCGCTGTTCGAAAACAACGATCTGTTCCTGACGCAGCTCTATGCGCATCAATACTGGCTGTCGCAGTTCCCAAGCCGTGGCTCCTCGGCCAACAACCACCTCATCGCGGAGGCTGCCGGGCTGTTCGTGGCGGCTTGCGTGTTTCCGTTCTTCCAGGACAGTGCGCGATGGCGTGAGCAATCGGCCGGCACGCTGGCACACGAAGCCGTTGCGCAGACGCTTGCCTGCGGCAGCAACAGCGAGCTCGCGACCGACTATCATGGTTTTGTGCTCGAACTGCTGCTGGCGGCGGCAGTGCAGGGCCAGTCGTCCGGACATCCGCTTGGCGACGCGGTCTGGACCACGATGTGCCGCATGAGCGACGTCATTGCCGCGATGCTGGACGATCGCGGTCATCCTCCACGGCAGGGCGACGGCGACGACGGCATCGGCCTGCTGCTCGACGATCACGCCGGCAATCGCTGGCTCGGCCTGCTCGCCACCGGCGCGCGCCTGTTCGGCGATCTGCCATGGTGGCCCAAATCGCAGGAGCCCGATCTGCGTACGTTTGTGCTCACCGACGGCATTAAGGCCCGTGCGATCGCTGGGCGGCGCAAGGGCCGCCTGCATTTGCTTGAAGGGGCGGGACAGACCTTTCTGATCGATTCCGAGCGCGCGGTGTGGTGCCGTTGTGACCACGGCCCGCATGGCTTCGGCCGCATTGCCGCTCACGCCCATGCGGACGCGCTGTCGCTCGAATGCAGGATCGGCGGTGTGGAGATCTTCGCCGACCCCGGCACCTATTGCTACCATGGCGATCCGCGATGGCGGGCCTACTTCCGTTCCACGCTGGCGCACAACACGCTCTGCCTGTTCGCGCGCGACCAGTCGGTGTCGGGCGGGCCGTTTCTCTGGACACGGCATGCGCAGAGCCGGCTTGTCGCAGCAAGCGGCCTGGACGATCGCGATGCGGATGCGAGCTGGGTCGCGGAGCATTCGGGATATCGGGACGAAGCAGGTGTCGTGCATCGCCGCTCGGTGCAATTGCAGCGTCAGGCGGCGCGGCTCGTCGTCACCGATGTCCTGCTTGCCGATGAAGGGCTTGCGGTGCCGGCGAGCCTCAGCTGGCATCTCGGGCCCGACGTCGAATGCAGCCTCGAAGGGCATAGGGCGCAGCTCGCATGGCCTGGTGGGCGCGGCGAGCTCGATCTGCCGGCGGCACTCAGCTGGATGCCGTATCGGGGTGACGAGACCATGCCGGCAGGCTGGTATTCGCCGTCCTTCGATCTCAAGGTGCCGGCGACGACCCTGATCGGCTCCGGTACGCTCATGGGCGGCCAAAACCTGGTGACCGAGCTGCGCTGGTTCTCGAACCCGGCCCGATCATGAAGATCCTGGTCGCTCACAACAGGTATCAGGGACGCGGCGGCGAGGACGTCGTGTATGAAGCGGAAGTCGACCTGCTGCGCGCCGCAGGACACAGCGTTGAAGCGCTCACGGTCAGCAACGCGGCGATCAATTCGTTCGCCGCACGCATCACGACCACGCTGTCGATCGCCGATAATGCGGAGGGAAAGCGGGTCGTGGCGGAGGCGATCGACCGCTTTCGCCCCGACGTCGTGCACGTCCACAATTTTTTCCCGCTGCTGTCGCCCGCGGTGTTCGATCTCTGCCGGCAAAAGCGCGTGCCCGCGGTGGTGACGCTGCACAATTATCGCACCATCTGCACCGGCGGAATGCTGCTGCGCGACGGCCGCATTTGCCACAAGTGCCTGGACCGTGGACATCTCTGGGGCGTCGTGCACCGCTGCTACCGCGGATCGCTTCCGGGCTCGATGGCTTCGGCCTACATGATCGCGCAGCACCAGCGCCGCGGCACCTGGACGCGTCCCGGGCTGCGCCTGATCGCGCTGACGCAGTTTGCCAAAACCCTGTTCACGCAGGCCGGCTTCGACGCAGACCGGATCGACGTGAAACCGAACTTCATGGCCGATCCGGGGGCGCCCGATCCGGCGACGCCGCGCGCCGGGCTGCTCTATGTTGGACGGCTGAGCCGCGAGAAGGGCGTCGGCGTGCTGCTCGAGGCCGTTGCGGGGACCGGCATGCCCTTGCGGATCGTGGGCGAGGGGCCTGAGCGCGTCGTGCTCGAGGCTCGGGCGCCCGGCAATGTCGCATTCCTGGGCGGGCTCTCGCGCGGTGAGGTGCTTCGGGAAATGGCGAATGCCCAGGCATTGGTGGTGCCGTCGCTATGGTATGAGGGATTTCCGATGGTCGTGGTCGAAGCCTTCGCGCGAGGCACGCCGGTGATCGCGTCCGAGATCGGCGGACTTGCCGAGGCGGTGACCGCCGGCAAGACCGGCGCGCTGGTGCCGCCGGGCGACGCGGCCGCGCTCCGAAAGCGGATCGGTGAGGTGCTCGGCGCCGCCGAACTGACCGCTGCATGGGGACGGGCCGCACGGGCCGCCTATCTCGAGCGCTACGCGCCGGACGAGAACCGCCGACTGCTCGAGGCCGTCTACGCGCGCGCCGCCGGTGGATGATCGCCGCTGGCCGGCGCGCGGCCCGCGATCGGGCCTCGTCCCGCCGGTTCCATGGCGGCGTCGCTAACATATTGCGGCAAATCTGGTGTTAATTTGTTACAGCGTGGCGTCCGGTCGGCGTCGCGCCAGGTTTTGATCGCGCGGTCGAATGACCCTGATTCTGCGGGTGATTCCATAGGCCTCGCTTGATCGAGCCCGCAAACTGCGGCCAGGCGGCGTCATAACACTGGCCGGTGGGGCGCCGGCTGCAAAGTTTGACGCTTTTTTGCAAAACGTCTCACGCGATGCAGAAATATTTTTTTCAGATCAGAAAATCCCGTCGAAGCGCTCACAGCGTCAGTGAAATTCAGCGCGCCCGCGATATCCTGGGCTCCCGTGAAACCCCGTATAATCACTACCCTTTTTTGCGCCGCGGCTAACATTGGCGATTGGCCTGCGCTGAATGTTATAGCGCATCCGAAGCGGCGCTAAGTCTCACATAAACCTCGTGGAACCCAGTGTTAACAGCGCATTGCTGATTGACACTCCGCCTTGGTGGACTTAACAATGGACTTAACAAGTTCGTAACCTGGGTCCACATTTGGGTTGCATCGCAACAAACTAGTTGTGAATCAACAGCTTAAGTGTGGGCGAGCGGCTTGAATCCTCGTATCCCAAGCAGGGGCTACATCGATGGCGACTTACAATCTAGACCAGACGGACCTCAAAGCGGCGATCAACTCAACGATCGATCACTCGACCCAGCAACAGATTCTTGACTATCTGATCAACGCGGGGATCGGATACACCAGCCCGGATAACGGCGCGACGATTCCGGTGCAGGAGGGGTCTGGGATCACCAACCCGGATCCGAACGCCAATGTTCTGATCGAAACCAACCCCATTAACACTGTCAACACCGACGCCAACCTGAAGGCGATCATCGAGGCGACCAATCAGGACGTCACGCTGACGGTGAACGGCAGCACCCCGGTGCTGGTCGCGACCGGCGACGGCAACGATCAGGTGTTCGTCAACAATACCGGCGACACGACGGTTCTCACCGGCTCCGGCAACGACACGATCTTCGGCGGTGCCGGTCACGACTCGATCAATGCGGGCTCCGGCAATGACGTGCTGGTCGACAACGCCTCCGGTCACAGCACGCTGGATGGCGGCAGGGGCAACGATCTGCTGTTCGGCTCCGGTGCCGACACCCTGAACGGTGGCGCCGGCAACGACACGATTTACGGCGGCAGCTCGTCGCAGCTGAGCGGCGGCAACGGCAACGACGTGCTGGCTTCCGGCAGCACCGCCGGCAATTCGAGCACGCTGGATGGCGGCAAGGGCAACGATGCGCTGTACGCTGGTGCGGGCAACGACAGCCTGGACGGCGGCGCCGGCAACGACTCGCTGTATGGCGGTTCCGGTGTCGACACGCTGTACGGCGGCAACGGCAACGATCTGCTTGTCGGCGGTGCTCAGACTGCTTCCGAGTTTGGCGGCAACGGCAAGGACGTGCTCTACTCGGGCAGCGATGCGTCGCACGCGACCTCGCTCGATGGCGGTAACGGCAACGACTCGCTCTATGGCGGTGCCGGCAACGACACGCTGTACGGCGGTTCCGGCAACGATACGCTGGTCGCCGGCTCCGGCACGCAGACGCTGATCGGCGGCGACGGCAAGGACTCGTTCGTCGGCTCCGAGACCGGTACGGCCTCGATGGTTGGCGGCTCCGGTCAGGACTACTTCTACCTGAACAACGCCACCAGCAGCGACACCATCGATGGCGGTGGCGGCAACAAGGACTCCCTGACCTTCCTGGATCACGCTTCGACCGACGTGAGCGACATCAGCTCTGGATCGAACGGCTCTCTGGACATCACCTTCAGCAATGGTCAGGTGACCCAGATCAGCAACATCGAATACCTGATCTTCAACGATGGTAACTCGACCAAGCTGTAAGATCCTAGGTCTGCACTAAGCGAAGGCGCCGCCCCAACCGAGGTTGAGGCGGCGCTTTTTTCTTTGATCGCCGGCATGACCCGTCAGGAATGGGTGATTGAATGATCGAATAGACTGCCGTTGATGATCATGACGCGCCTGCCATGAGGTCGACGGCTCGCATCAAGGGGAGGCGCATGCGCGCATCCCGATTGGAACTTTGTCGACCGATTCGCGTCAAATGCATCAAATCAATCACAAGTTCCGCCTCGGGCATTTCCGACAAGGGATGTTAGAAGTTAGTCCGTCACATTCGGACCACGTAGCTTTTGTAAAGCCGTGCGGCTCGCTTGACACGACGGAGCTCTGGCCGATCGCTATCCGCGGCCCCGGCGCCTTTGGTCAAGACGAACGATCGCTGCAGAACTCAGCCGCTTAACGAACCCGCGGAGCTCTCGAATTGGCCACGAAGAAAATGCTGAATGCCGGCGCTGGATCGACGGTTACCAAGCGCATCCAGCCGCTCCTGACATCGCATGAATGGGACGAGATTCGATTAGACGTCGACAGCGGCGTGAACCCCGACGTCGTCGGGTCGATTACCGATCTTGCCCGATTGTTCCCGGCGGCCTCGTTCGATGCGATCTGGTGTTCTCATGTCATGGAGCATCTCTATGCCCATGAGGTTCACCGCACATTCGTCCAGTTCCGCGAAGTGCTCAAACCGGACGGCTTCGCACTGATCATGTCTCCCGATCTCGAGGCGGTCGCTCAGCACATGCTGACGCGCGGCCTCGGTGCGATCGCGTACGTCTCGCCGGCAGGTCCGATCCGGCCATTGGACATGATCTACGGGCATTCCGGCGCGATCGAGCAGGGGCGCCACCACATGGCGCACAAGACCGGCTTTTCGACCGAGCGGATGGGCAACCTGCTGCTCAGCGCCGGTTTCCCGACGGTGTCGGTTCGGAGCGGGAATTTCGAGATCTGCGCATTGGCACTCATGCCGGAGGCCAGGGATGAGTGGATCAGGCCACAGCTGGAGGCCTGCGGATTCGACTTCCAGGAGACGGTGACCGCCGACTCGTGATTTGTCGATGTTAAACAATGTTATAAGGTTCCCTGGTTAAGTCGCACGAGAACGTGCTCGAAACTGGCTTCGCGGCCTGCCGTGATGCATATCTTTTTCGGGTGACGCGCTGAAAATGCTGCGTTAGCGAACTAACAGTGATAAGTTATATGTCGCTGGGGACCGGACCTTGCGCAGTCGAAACTTCGAGGCATCCATGACCAAACACCTCTCGCTCGTCGGCGCACCTTCGGTGGAGGCACTGCCACCTTCGGGTCTCGCTTGTCTTGTCATCGTGGCAAGACAGCATGGTTTGCATCTGACTCCGTCCCAGCTGATCCACGACAACCTCCTGGGCGACCAGGAAGTCACGCTGGCCGAGCTTTTGAAGTGCGCGAATTCCTCGGGCATGACGGCAAAGGCCGTCACGCTGGACTGGAAGGGCCTGAGCCATCTCAAGAGGGCGCTGCCGGCCATCGTTCGGCTGCGCGACGGCAGCCACATGGTGCTGCTGCGCCTCGAAGGCGATGAAAACAGCTCCCGGGTGGTCCTGCAGGATCCGAATGCGGGCGAGGACGCGCTGCTCGTCATCGATCAACCGCGCTTTGAGGACATCTGGTCGGGCGACGTCGTCATGGCCAAGCGCGACTATGAGATTTCGGACGAGACGCAGCCGTTCAGCTTCGGTTTTGTCGTCGCCCTGGTGTTCCGCGAACGGCGCATCATGCGCGACGTCGCGATCGCGGCGCTGGTCCTGGGCTTCATGGGGCTGGCACCGATCATGTTCTGGAGGCTGCTCTCGGACAAGGTCATTTTCTACAAGGCGTACAATACGTTCTATGTGCTGTGCGTTGCGATGCTGGTGATCATCCTGTTCGAGACGGCGTTCTCGTTCCTGCGGCAATACCTCGTTCAGAGCCTGACGGCACGGCTCGACGTCAAACTGTCGACCTACGTGTTCGAAAAGGTGCTCAATCTGCCGATCGACTATTTCGAGCAGAATCCCGTCGGCCTGATTTCCCGCGACATCCGCGAAGTGTTCCGGATTCGCGGCTTCCTGACCGGGCAGTTGTTCGGGACGGTTCTCGATTCGACGACGCTGATCTTCTTCCTGCCCGTCATGTTCTTCTTCAGCCCGATCATGACGCTGATGGTTCTGGGCTTTGCCGCAATGATCGTGGTCTGGCTCATCCTGATGCTGCCCGTGTACCGGAGAAGCTCCTCGGCGGTTCTTGCCGCCGAAGGCGCGCAGGGGGCGTTTCTGATCCAGAGCCTGAACGGCATGAGGACCATCAAATCGCTGGCGCTCGACACGCGCCAGCGGCACATGTGGGATGTGCTCGTTGCGCGCGCCGCCAAGGCGCGTCTTGCCGAAGGCATGACCGGAAACATGATCCAGACGCTGGTCCGTCCGCTGGAACGGTTGGCGGTCAGCGCTCCCTATGCACTCGGCGTCTACCTCGCCGTATCGAGCGGCGATCCGGTCTATGTCGGGGCGCTGTTTGCCTTTCTGATGCTGTCGCAGCGTGTTGCCGGCCCGCTGATGAAGATGGCCCAACTCATCAACCAGTATGACGAGGCGCGCACCGCGGTCACCATCGTCGGCAATCTGGTGAATCAGCTGCCGGAGGAGGGACGCTCTGGCCATGGCGTGCGGGTTCCGCTGAAGGGCCTGATCGAGTTCTCCGGCGTCACGTTCAAGTACAAGGGCGCGGTGTCGCCGGCGCTGAACAATATCTCATTCGAGATTCCGCTCGGCACGACGCTCGGCGTGATGGGCAAGAGCGGCTCGGGCAAGACCACGATCACGCGGCTGTTGCAGCGCCTGCACTCCGACTATGGCGGGTTGATCAAGGTCGACGGTATCGATGTTCGGGAATACGATGTCGACCATCTGCGGCGCAACGTCGGCGTCGTGCTGCAGGAGAACTTCCTGTTCAGCGGCACGATCCGCGAGAATATTGCCGCGGCAAAGCCGGACGCGACTTTCGACGACGTCGTCAGGGCGGCGCGATTGGCCGGCGCCGAGGAATTCATCGACAAGCTGCCGCGGGGTTACGAGACCTATGTCTACGAGGGCTCAACCAACCTCTCCGGCGGGCAGCGTCAGCGCCTCGCGATCGCGCGCGCGCTGATCGTCAATCCGCCCATCCTGATCCTGGACGAGGCGACCAGCGCGCTCGATGCGGAGAGCGAGACGATCGTGAATGCGAACATTTCGCGGATCGCGCACGGCCGCACGCTGATCATCATCTCGCATCGCCTGTCGTCGCTGACGAAGGCCGACGCGATCCTCGTGCTCAATCGCGGCGTGGTCAACGATATCGGTCGCCACGAGGAACTTCTGGAGCGCAACGACATCTACAGCTCGCTCTGGTACCAGCAGAACACGCATCTCGTTCCGACGGGCCGCAACGACAAGCCTAACTTCAGGAGTCCGACCCTTGTCTCCTAATCAAGCTTCGCTCGCGACCGTTCGCCAGTTCCAGTCCGAAACCGACGCCATCCGCGAGGCGCCCGAGCCGATGTTGGCCCGTGCGACGCTGTTCGTGCTGTCGGCGCTGCTGGTATCCATCGTGGCGATCATGTGCCTGACGCGCCTCGATCGGGTGATCACCAGCGTCCGCGGCAAGATCGTTCCGGTCGATCAGATCAACGTGCTGCAGGCCCTGGACCCGTCGATCATCAAGACGATCGATGTTCGGGAAGGCGAGCAGGTCGACACGGGACAATTGCTTGCGACCCTCGACTCGACCTTCACCGCGGCCGATGTCACCCAGTACAAGCTGCAGATCGCGAGCCTCGATGCGCAGGTTGCGCGTGACGAGGCCGAATTGTCCGGAAAGCCGCTGTCGTATGGCAACGCCAAGGATGCGGATGCCGCCAGGTACAACGCCTTGCAGAAGGCGCTCTACGACCAGCGCGTCGCCCAGTACAGCGCGCAGGTGACGAGTTACGATTCCAAGATCAGCCAGACCGAAGCGACGATCCTGAAGGCGAAGAAGGACGACGAGCGGTATGGTCAACGCGCCGAGATCGCCGGCAAGATCGAGGACATGCGCTCGACCCTTGCCGAAAGCGGCAGCGGGTCCAAGCTGAACCTGTATCTGTCGCAGGATACGCGCCTGGAGTTGCTGCGTCAGATCGACAACACGCACAACACTCTGCTGGAAGCGCAACACCAGCTCGACTCGCTGAGGGCCGATCGCAAGGCCTTCATCGAGCAGTGGAACGCGCAGCTGAGCCAGGATCTGGTCACGACGCGCAACAATTTGGATACGGCCCGGGCAGCCTACGACAAGGCCATCAAGCATCAGGACCTGGTCCGATGGACGGCCGCCGAGCCGTCGGTCGTCCTCACCCTTGCCAAGCTCTCGGTCGGATCCGTGCTGAAGCCGGGCGATCCCTTCATCACGCTGATGCCGCTCAAGACGCGGCTGGAGGCGGAGATCCAGGTGCTGTCCCGCGACGTCGGCTTTATCCGGCCGAATGACCCCTGCACGCTGAAGGTTGATGCCTTCAACGCGGCGGAGCACGGCACGGCGGCGGGCAAGATACGCTGGATCAGCGAAGGCGCCTTCACCACCGACGACGACGGAAAGCCCGTCGATGCCTACTACAAGGCGCGATGCTCGGTCGACCAGAGCAACTTCACCAATGTTCCGAACAATTTCCGCCTCATCCCGGGCATGACGCTGCAGGGCGACGTCAATGTCGGCACCCGTTCGGTGGCGATGTATCTGCTAAGTGACATGCTGCGCGGCATGACGGAAGCGATGCGCGAGCCATGATGGAGTCGACGAGATCCCTGCTCGAGTTGTTCCGGCCCGACTCCTCCCGTTCAGACTCAAAGCAGTTTGAACGGGGACTGGAGGCTTACGAGAACGGGCGATACCTTGAAGCCCTGCGCTTTTGGCGGCTTGCCTCGCGGGCGGGCAACCCCGAGGCGGATTACCGGATCGGGCTGCTCTATGCGCGGAACGAGGGCGTTATCGGCAGCATTCCGGACGCGGTCGCGTGGTATGAGCGCGCCGCGCTGAATGGACATCTGGATGCGCAATTCCAGCTTGGCCTGATCTACCTCAACGGGGTCAAGGCGACGCTCGGTCCGAACAGGCCCGAGATGTGGCGGCAATCCACTGCGGCCCGTCTCGGCGACAAGGCGATCAACCTCCACGATCTGGTCTTCCCGAACGGGATAGGCGTGGCCAAGGACGTCGACGCCGCATTCCTCTGGATGTCGGTGGCGGCGGAAGCCGGCAAGGCGGAGGCGCAATCGATTCTTGGCAACCTGTACGCCAACGGGCAAGGTTGCGAGCGGGATCACGCTGCAGCCCTGCGCTGGTATCAGGCCGCGGCCGAGCAGAAAGCGGCGTCCGGCGAATTCGCACTCGGCGATGTGTATTATCAGGGCCGCGGCGTTCCCGTCGATTTCGCGCAGGCCGCGATCTGGTATCACAAGGCCGCCGAGCAGGGACATGTTCGCGCACAGGTTGCGCTGGCTTTCATGTGCCTCAAGGGTACCGGGCTTCCCGAAAATGTCGAAGAGGCCGCACGGCTGTTCCAGAGTGCCGCTGCGCATGACGATACGATCGCGCTCTACAACATTGCGCTGTTGCGGTTGAGCGGCAAGGGGGCTGTCAAGGATCTCGACAGGGCCGAGACCGCATTGCGCAAGGCGGCGCGGAAGGACTATCTGCCGGCGATCCAGGCGCTCGCCGAATTCTATGCGCTCGGGACTGCCGCCGAGCCGGATCTGCGCGAGGCGGCGTATTGGTACGAGAAGGCGGCCGAGCGCGGCGATACGCAGGCGCAGTTCCTGACCGGACGCTTCTATGCCACCGGCACCGGCGTTCCGCCCAGTATTCGCCAGGCTGCGAAATGGTTCGAGCGTGCGGCGGAGGGCGGCCACGCCACCGCGGCCCACAACATTGCGGTGTTCTATCTCAATGGCAGGGGCGTGGCGCGCGATGTCGCGACTGCGATCAAGTGGTTCGAGCGCGCATCCGAGGGAGGCATCAGCGCCGCCGGCGTGCAGCTCGGCCGGCTCTACTCGGCGGGCAACGGCGTGCCGCGCGATCAAGCGCGTGCCGCGGAGTGGCTCAGCAAGGCTGCCAACGGCGGCGATGCCGACGCGAAGACGGCCTATGCGATGTTTCTTATCCAGGACGAGCCGTCCGCGGAGCGTCTTGCGCAAGCACGTGCGCTGCTGACCGACGCTGCCGAGGCGGGCCATCCGGCTGCGGCATTTCAGTTGGGCGGGCTTCACATGGGCAGATCCGGCGGCGCCGTCGATGTTCCGGCCGCAGCCCAATGGTTCAAGCGTGCGGCAAGCGCCGGGCACGTCGAAGCCCAGCACACTTTGGCGCTGCTGTATTCCGATCCCAAGAGCGGCCTCAAGGATCCGCAGGCCGCCGCTAGCTGGATCGTCAAGGCCGCGGACGGCGGCAACGCCGCGGCGCAGTTCAAGCTTGCGGTGATGTATTGCACCGGGCAAGGCGTCGAGCAGGACCTGGCCAAGGGCGTCACGTGGTACGAGGCGGCGGCGCGCCAGGGCCACACGACGGCGCAATACAACCTTGCCGTGATGCTCGGCCGGGGACAGGGGCGCGATGCCGATGCAGCGAAGGCGGCCGAATGGTTCGAGGCCGCGGCGAAGCAGGGCATGGTCGAAGCCCAACTCGCGATTGGCGATGCACTGCGCGCCGGCGACGGCGTCGCGCAGGACCGCGATCAGGCGTTGCACTGGTATCGACAAGCGGCACAGCAGAACAACGAAGGCGCGCGACGTCGTCTGCAGGCAATGGGCGAGAGTGTTGGCTGAGATGGAGGCGGGCTTCGCACGCAGACGCTGAGCGGCGGCTTTGTTTTTAGGCGCGAAGGCAACGAAGCAGGCAGCTTCGCGCGACAATCTGGGCAGAACTAACGGTGGCTTTCATATCGACGACAGAGAGATTGCGTTAATGTGGACGTCGCCAACAAATACTCATTGTGGTTGTGTGAAGTTGACTGATAAGCATCAGGTCACGATCCGGGGCAGGTTCGAACGGCAACGCGATCTCGGGATATCGATCTTCCGCACGGCTGAGAAAGAAACTGGAACCAACGTTAGACGTTGGTAGGAGCTTGAGAAGCGATGAACAAGATGGTGGAACGGAGCGTCAGGGATACGAAGGATATGTTGCCCGTTGCCAGTCCGGTTCAGCAGGACGATCAATCGCAGAGCGTATTCCTGGATCCCGATGTCGGCGATCTCCAGTCGGGACCGAGGCTGCGTGGTGCGATCCTCGAGCACTCCGGGCGAGTGATCTCCGGCTGGATTGTGGATGCGCAGTCGCCTGCTTCGACCGTTGCGATATCGCTTTTCGTTGCTTCCCACTGTGTCGAAGAGGGGCGGACAGGCCGGTCCGTGCCGGCCAGCGTCGGTCCGCACACTGTGATCGGGCGTCCCGGATTTCGCATCAACCTATCCACGCCGGGCGTGCGCCGTCGTTTGGCTCGCGCCCTGAAGAATACGCTGCTGGAACGCAAGCCTGTGCAGATCTACCTGCGCATCAGCCTGAACGACGGCGAATATTACGAAATACCGCTGTTCGAGAAACTCGAGTCGAACGAGGTGGTCGTCGCGCTCGGATTCTCGACCGACGATTACGACGATCTGCTGTTTCCGAACAACGACAAGAAACTGGTTGCCGCCATGGCAGGCGCCGCCTCCGTGAAGGAGGTGCGCTACGTTTGCTTCTATCTGCCGCAATTCCATTCATTTGCGGAGAACGACCGTTGGTGGGGTCCTGGCTTCACCGAATGGACCAACGTCTCCCAGATGCGTCCGCAGTTTCCCACGCACCAGTCTCCGTGGCTGCCCGCGGATCTCGGCTTCTATGACATGAGACTGGTCGAGACTCGCCAGCAGCAGGCGGACTTGGCTCGCCGTTACGGCGTTCACGGCTTTTGCTACTACGCCTACTGGTTTCAGGGGCGAAGATTGCTCGAGCGGCCGCTGAGGCTTTTGCTGGAGGACGGAGAGCCGAACATCCCGTTCTGCATCTGCTGGGCGAACGAAAACTGGTCACGGCGATGGGATGGTTCTGATACCGAGCTCCTGCTCGGCCAGAACCAC
Organism: Bradyrhizobium sp. UFLA01-814; assembly: GCF_046718885.1. Classification (NCBI taxonomy): domain Bacteria; kingdom Pseudomonadati; phylum Pseudomonadota; class Alphaproteobacteria; order Hyphomicrobiales; family Nitrobacteraceae; genus Bradyrhizobium; species Bradyrhizobium sp. UFLA01-814. The sequence goes on from NZ_JAQOSR010000005.1 coordinate 63,834, forward strand.
TCCCTCGAGGATGATGTTCGCTTCATCGACGATATGGCCGATATCCTCCTGGATGATCGCTACATCACCGTTGACGGTCGCAAGATACTTCTCGTCTACCGTCCCTCGCTGATCCCGGACAAGGAACGCCTGTTCCAGACCTGGCGTGTGCGTGCAAGGCAACTCGGCATCGGCGAATTGCTGATTTGCAATGCGATGACTTTCGGCGAGTTCGATCCACGAGAATTCCATTGCGATGCCGCCGTGGAATTCCCGCCTCATACCGTCAATGCGCGGGAGCTGAGCCGAGCGGAGGTCGAGACGCCGACGGAGTTCTCCGGCAAGCTCTACGACTATCTTGAAGCCATGCGTTCGACGCTCGGCAAGGTCTATGAGTTTCCGTTCTTTCCAACCGTGATGCCGCGCTGGGACAACACGCCGCGCAAGGGCTCGCGTGGACACGTGTTCGTCAGATCAAGCCCCGAGGCGTTCGAAGTCTGGCTTCGTGAGGCAACCGAGCGGGCTCGCCGGAGTTCTTTCGAACAGCCGATCGTCTTCATCAATTCGTGGAACGAATGGGCCGAGGGAGCCCACCTGGAGCCGGACTCGCGTTTCGGCCGTGCCTATCTCGATGTCGTCAGACGTGTGTCTGCCGGCGAGTCGATCTCGGCAGAACTGCGCTCGAACTCCGCCCTGCTCGACTGCTTGAGCAGATCGGAGCTCGAGCAGACGATCAAGAGCGCTGCAGTTCATGTCGAGGTACTCGCCAATTTGCAGCGCAATGAAGTCGCGCTCACCGGATTCCAGAGCATTCGCGAAGGCCTGCCGGTCGAAATTGAGGGAGCCATCGCAAGTCCGGATGGCTCGATGTTTGTGATCGAGAATATCAATTCGCAAACGGAGGAGCGCGTGGTGGTGGACCCGCGCTACAGAGTGCTGGTCCGAGGGTGGGTGTTTGCCAAGGATGGCTTCGAGCCCCTGAGAAACCGCATCTCGTTTCTGGTGTTGTCTCCGGAAGGAGAGACGAACGCCGGCAAAAGCGGGTACTGCCTCGTCATCGATTGGCACGAGCGAATGGACGTTACGGAGTATATGAAGGCGACCGCGCGGGAGTGCTGCTTCGGCTTCGAGGTCAGCTTCATGCTCAAGGGACTGCCGGACGGAGAGTACAGGCTTTCGATGCTTGAGGTTGGCGAAGGAGAAAACCTGCTGGTTGGATCAAGCCATTCCCTGGTCGTTCGGCATTGAGTTGAGAGTCCTATGTTAGCCAGCGTGGTGATTGCTTGTTACAAGCACGAGGCCTATCTCGAGCACTGTCTCGAGACGGTCTTCGACCAGACCTATCCCAAACTTGAGCTGATCATTGTCGACGACAATTCGCCGGACAACAGCTTCCAACTGGCCGAAAGGCTTCTGAAGCGGAAGTCGTTCGCCAAGCGTTTTGCATCGTGCAAACTGCTCAAGAATCCCACCAACATGGGGGCTCACTTTACCTGGAATCGCGCGCTGTCGCTTGCAAAGGGCGACATGCTCTTCCTGCTCAATTCGGACGACGCGTTTTCGAAAGAGCGGGTCGAGACATTTGTCGGCCGCCATGGCGCTGAAAAGCTGTTCTTCGGCTTCTCCGCGATCGAACCCATCGACGAGAACGGGAAGTCCATCAAGAGCTTTCAGTTTCCGGCGCGTCTCAGATACGCAACCAGTCAAGCGGTAAGTGCCGATCGCCCGCTGTCGTGGTCCTTCCTGGAGTCGCAGATCGCCGCCTCGACGGGAAATTTTGTGTTGAGCGCCGAACTGTTGCGGCAGGCCGGGTGGTTCGCGGACCTCAAATATTGTCACGATTGGGAATTCGCGCTGCGTGCGATCACGATCGTCGAACCAAAATACGTGGAATCCGATCAATACATGTATCGATTGCATGCAACCAACAGCTTCCGTGGACTAAGTTCGGTGGCCGAAAGCGAAACGCGGGCTTGCATGCACAGCTATTCGCTGCGCGCGATGACGTCCAAGCCACCGAACGGGACCTGTCTCAGTCCGCTCAACATGGGGGAGGCGTTCTACAAGCTGATCAGGAATTACCCGAACTTCCGCTTCTGGATGCGGCAGCTCTACGCACCTTATCTTGCCGAGCACAGGACCGTTGAGCTGAACCAATGGACGGTCCCGGCCGAATGGCGCTAGCACAACGCGGCTGACGCCAGATCACGCGCCAAGTCACGGCTGCCGCCAGGTCACGGCTGAAGAAGCTCGCAGCTGAAGAAGCTCGCGGGCGCCAGCCTCAGCACATCAGAGCTAGCAAAGGTTTGGCCTTTGCTTGGATTGCGGGTCTTTCAGGACCTTGCGCAAGGCCTCCAGGCGCTCGGTCTTGCAGGGCAAGGTGGGGACAAGCCATCCGCCTTCGTCGTTTTCGTTCCAGGCATAAATCAGGATCGCAGGAGACTTCATCTCACCCGGCTGAGCAGCCCTCCATTCGATCGAGCGATGCAGGTGATCCGACAGCTCTGCCCCGGTCGGCGCAATGAAGAAGTTTTCCATTCCGACGCCGGGGCGCTGCTTGGCTTCCCAAGGCACTGGGCGTTCGATGCGTGGACGGCGGTCCCAGCCGGTCATCACGGTGGGGATGACAGGAAGCCGGCTCTTGGCTAGTTCATTCCAGTCTCGCTCCGCGCCGCGCGTGAGGTCGGCGTAGGAGCCACGGACGCTCCCGTAAACGCCGGCATAGGAGCTGACCGCGTCGGCAGTCAGGAAAGCGCCCTGTTCATTGAGCAGTTTCTTGTCGCCGGTGAGCACCAGGTACGGATCTCTGTGTCCTGCGGCCTTTACACGCGCTCTGAATTGCTCGATCTGGGCGCGAAGGTTCTCGAACCCACCCCATCGTTTTTCAACGTCGCCAACATGTATGAAGCCGAGAAAATACAGCGGTCTTCCGCCCGCTACTTTCAGGTAGTTGCTGTCGCCCATGAGTTTGACGTGTTCCTCAATCAGTGGGCTAACCTTGTCGTGGGAGCCCCATCGAGGGAACTCGGTAAAGATGCAGTACGAAATCTCATTCTTGATCGGGCTTTCCCTGAAGATTTTCAGAGCCCTCGACATCGGATCGGCGGAGCCGTAGGCGACAAACGCCCAGTAGTCGATGCCTGCGAAAACGGCCTGCTTGATTTCCTTGTCGATCGTCTGTTGCGTGATCTCCGGAAAGGCAATCTCACTGCGGCTCTTTCCAGTGGTCTCCTTCGCAAAGAACGGAACCCGCCAATGGTACTGCTGCGGAGAGAGCGATGTTTCCACCGCCTTCGTTGGCGTTGATCCGGGCGCATACCAGGCGTCCCACCGTAGCGCGCCCACCAGAGGCCGGTCGGTGCGCGCAGCCACTTGCTGGGCGGCCAGGGCGCGCTCAACCGTATAGCTAAGGGCTCCAGCTGAGCCCAGGGCCAGAAACAATCGTCGTGTCAGCATCTTCGAGCGCTCGCCGTTGTTTTCCCAAACATCCTGTTGATTCTCTTCAAAAACGCCCTAATGATCCACTGACAGTGCGGCTAATGATTGGCCAAACTTTTTCTGCGCGATGAGCTTAGATTGGCTAAAACCAGTCGATGTTGATTGCAACGCACAGGGACCGTGTTTGATGCAGCTGGTTGCATGGGAAAATGAATCTACGGCGATTTGCGATCGCATCCGGAGCAGCCATGGCGCGCTCAAGATCGTTCTCAAGACCAAGGATGATCCGTTTTTCCTTGCGGATTGGGTAGACCATCACAGGAAAATCGTGGGCGATGCGAACCTGATCATTTTTGACAATGGATCTTCCGACAGCAAGGTCTTGTCGGTTTACGAAGAGCTGGGGCCGAACTTGCTGATCGCGAGTTTCGGCGGATTTCACAACAATCTGCACAATCCCAAAAACTTCGAGGAGCTTTACGCCAGCCTGTCGGCTTCTTCCGATTTCCATTGCTTCCTGGATACGGACGAGTTTCTGGCGTTCTATGATGGCGAGCGCTTCACGAGCGACGCTTCAATATTGCGTCACCTGAGCGACAAGGACGGTGGTGCGTTTATCCCGTCGACTTGGCTGTACAACGCGCCTTCCTATCGCGACAGAATGTTGTGCGGCACCGATTTGGGCACGCTCCGGAATGGCCTCACCTGGGGTAAGCCGTTGATCCGATCGGCTGCCGCGCCTTTCTCGGGAGAGGTGAATCACAACTGCCAGATCGCCAAGGGAAAGAAGCCTCCCGCGCCGTTGTTTGGATTTTTCCTGCTGCATATGGCGACCTTGTCGCCCGCGCAGCGGATCCGCGCCAATCTAAACAAGCTGATTGCCCGCGGATTCATGCAGCGCGGGGATTCCCTTGAGAAAGTATTGGAGCGGGATATATCGCGGGCGACCGAGAACGAGAAGCTGTACGTGACCGAGATCAAGCGGATGCTCTCTCTTCGAGAGGACCGCGGTCCCGAGACGGCTCCCTTGGGAACCGGCTCGATGCGAATTGATCAGTCGGGCAAAGTTGAATTTGCGTCGTCCACCGAGGAGCGCGTCTTTGCCGAGTTCGCCGCGTCCTTTGACGCGCTATGCGCGCAAACACTGCCTTCTTGAGGTGGGATCTGCCCGCTTCGCCGGGGCATTGCCGCCTTTAACGCCCAGGCGGCAAGCCATGGTGCAACGTCGCCTTTGATGTCTATCGGGAGAACTCGCCGGTCAGGACGGCTCTCCGCTGAACGACTGAAGGATGGCTTGGGCAGCCTCTCTTTTCGCAAGCGGCATGAAGAACGACATATCGCCGGCCGTCGCGATTTCGCGAGCGATCTCTCTGACGCAGTGATAGGCGGGGCGAGAGCTGAAGTCGTGCATGCCGATGATTGCAGACGGGCCGCAGTGCAGGACGATCTGGGCGAAGCATGCGACCCTGAAACGACCGTCGACGAGATACAGATCAGCATCCGCGCTTTGCGGCGTTTCCCAGATGGTCGAGTGATAGTCCGGCCAACGCGGCTTTGTTGATGGGTCGACCGGGAAACCCCAATCGCCAGTCCGTCCGATGTCGATGAACGTCAAATGAGGCTTCGTACGAGCTGCGGCGCACGCACGATCAACCTGATCCAGCCAGTCCTGTGAGGAATCGATCGACAATATCGAGTTCGTGACGTGCTTTGAGGCGATGACCGTACTTCCGCCTGTGCCGAATTCGACGTAATCGCGGCTGTTTCTCACAAACGACAAGAACAGTTCCGCTTCTTCCCGCGACATTCTTGGTAGCAATTGACGTCTCCTCGTTGTTCGCAGCCCCCGGGACAATCTCTCCTCACCGGGGGCGTTGGACGTGTCTGATGCCAGCACGTCTTTGCATATTCAGGTTTGCATATTCAGGCCGCGCCGCAGTTCAGCAACGTCAAGTCATCAACGCCGAGTCGCGGTCGCCAAGGCTTACGTCCTTGCACCCGATCGGCCGGACATCTTCCGGCCGAGGGATTATTCCGCAAGTCTCACGATGATCGGCGCTGCCGCCGTCGCTGATGATCCGCGGTGATCGGCGACTACTGGTTCAGGCCGACGCGCTCCACCTTGTAGCCGCCCTCCAGGATGGAACGCCACCAAGGTTGCTCGTCGACATACCAGCGCACGGTCTTGGCGATGCCGGTCTCGAAATTCTCCTCGGCGCGCCAGCCGAGCTCGGTTTCGAGCTTGGTGGCGTCGATCGCGTAGCGGCGGTCGTGGCCGGGCCGGTCGGCGACGAAATTGATCAGCTGGCGGCGCGGGCCTGCTGCGGCCGGCACGACCTCGTCGAGCAGGTCGCAGATGCTCTCGACCACGTGCAGGTTGGTGCGCTCGTTGCGGCCGCCGACATTGTAGGTCTCGCCGACCTCGCCGCGCTCCAGCACCAGCGTCAGCGCCTTGGCGTGATCCTCGACGAACAGCCAGTCGCGGATGTTCTTGCCGTCGCCATAGACCGGCAGCGGCTCGCCGGCGAGCCCCTTGATGATCATGTGCGGGATCAGCTTTTCCGGGAAGTGATAGGGGCCGTAATTGTTGGAGCAGTTGGTCACCAGGGTCGGCAGCTCGTAGGTCTCGCGCCAGGCCCGCACCAAGTGATCGGACGATGCCTTGCTGGCCGAATAGGGCGAGTTCGGCGCATACGCCGTGGTCTCGGTGAACAGCCCTTCGTCGCCGAGCGAACCGAACACCTCGTCGGTCGAGATATGCAGGAAGCGGAACCGGTCGCGCTTCTCGGGCGAGAGCGAACGCCAGTGACGCAGCGTCTCCTGCAGGATCGTGAAGGTGCCGACGATGTTGGTCTGGATGAATTCGCCGGGGCCGTCGATCGAGCGGTCGACATGGCTTTCCGCGGCAAGGTTCATCACCGCATCGGGCTGATATTTCTCGAACAGCCGGCGCAGGTTCTGTGCCTCGCAGATGCAGGCCTTCTCGAAGGTGTAGTTCAGGCTTTCGGCGGCACGGGGCAGGGAGGCCAGGTTTGCCGCGTAGGTCAGCTTGTCGATGTTGACGACGCGGGCGTGGGTGTCGCGCAGCAGGTGACGGACCACGGCGGAGCCGATGAAGCCGGCGCCGCCGGTGACGAAAATCGTCGATCCCTTAAACCGCATGTTTGAATACCTCCGCCGCGCGGGGCTCGCCGTGGAATGAGCGGTAGACCGACAGCAGGTACTCGCCGTAGCTGCTCTTGGCGGTCTTCTGTGCGACCCTCGCGAAGGCTTCGAGCGAGATGTAGCCCTGGCGCAGCGCGATCTCCTCGGGGCAGGCGATGCGCAGGCCCTGGCGCTGCTCCAGGATCTGGACGAAGTGACTGGCTTCGACCAGCGAGGAATGGGTGCCGGTGTCGAGCCATGCAAAGCCGCGGCCGAGCACCTCGACATAGAGGTCGCCGCGCTCGAGATAGGCCTTGTTGACGTCGGTGATCTCGATCTCGCCGCGCGGCGATGGCCTGATGCCGGCCGCGATGTCGACCACATCATTGTCGTAGAAGTAGAGGCCGGTGACCGCGACGTTGGACTTCGGCCGCTTCGGCTTCTCTTCGATCGACAATGCCCGTCCGGTGCCGTCCAGCTCGATCACGCCGTACTGCTCCGGCGCGTTCACGACGTAGCCGAACACGGTGGCGCCCTTCTTGCGGATCGAGGCGGCGGACAGCATGCTCGGCAGGCCGTGGCCGTAGAAAATGTTATCCCCTAACACAAGGGCAACAGAGTCATCGCCGATGAAGTCGCGTCCGACGATGAAGGCGTCGGCAAGACCCCGCGGGGTCTCCTGCGTCGCATAGGCGAACCGGACACCCATCTCGCTGCCGTCGCCGAGCAAGCGCTGGAACAGCGGCTTGTCCTGCGGCGTGGAAATGATCAGGATATCGCGGATTCCGCCCAGCATCAGCGTCGACAGCGGATAGTAGATCATCGGCTTGTCGAAGACGGGCAGCAGTTGCTTGGAGACGACTGTCGTCACCGGATAGAGGCGCGAGCCGGTGCCACCGGCAAGGATAATGCCTTTCATGGTCCCTCACAATTTGACTATCAGAACATAACATATAGCGTGCGCTGCACAAGTTTGTTATGAGAGGGAAATTAACATTTCAAGCGCGTCAAACTGGAACAAATGTTAGATGAACGTCATCAAGACCGAGCTTCCTGAAGTCCTGATCGTCGAGCCGAAGCTGTTCGGCGACCAGCGCGGCTTCTTCCTCGAGACCTACCAGTCTCCGCGTTATGTCGAGCACGGCATTACGCGTCCCTTCGTGCAGGACAACATGTCCCGCTCGGCCTATGGCGTGCTGCGCGGGTTGCATCTGCAAAACCCACTCACCCAGGGCAAGCTCGTGACCGTGCTGCGCGGCAAGGTGCTGGACGTTGCCGTCGACGTGCGCGTCGGCAGTCCGAATTTCGGCAAGCACGTCGCGGTCGAATTGAGCGAGGACAACCGCCGGCAATTATGGGTGCCGCGCGGCTTCGCCCACGGCTTCGTGGTGCTCTCGGAGACCGCCGACTTCTTCTACAAATGCGATGATTTCTACAGCCCCAAGGACGAGCTCTCGATCCGGTGGAATGATCCCGCGATCGGGATCAAATGGGGCGTCGACAAGCCACAGCTGTCGGCCAAGGATGCGGACGCGCCGCTCCTGGCCGACGCCAGCAATCTTCCGACCTATGGACAAATCTGATGCGGATCTTGTTGACGGGAACACGCGGCCAGGTTGGCAGTGCGCTCAAGCCTCTGCTGGAAAGCCACGGCACGATCATCGCGCCGCCCACTGCGGAGTTCGATCTGTCGAAGCCGGAGATGTTGACGAGCCAGCTTGAGAGTCTGAAGCCCGATCTCATCATCAATCCGGCGGCCTATACCGCCGTCGATCGCGCCGAGGACGAGCGTGAGCTGGCGTTCCTGGTCAACGCCAAGGGACCTGAAGTAATCGCCAAATGGGCTGCGGCGAACCGCGTGCCGCTGGTGCATTTCTCCACGGATTACGTCTTCAATGGTTCGGGCGACAGGCCTTGGCGCGAGGACAGCCCGACCGAACCGCTGTCGGTCTACGGCGCCAGCAAGCTTGCCGGTGATGTCGCGATCCAGGCAGCAGGCGGGGCGCACCTGATCGCGCGCACCTCATGGGTTTATGCCGCAAAGGGCACGAATTTCCTGCGCACCATCGCGCGGCTCGCCGGCGAGCGTAAGGAGCTGCGGATCGTGGCCGATCAGATCGGTGCGCCGACCACGGCATCAGCGATCGCCGGTGCGGTCGCCGGCATCGTCCTGCCGAACCTCACCACGTTGCACGATCAGCTCGTACGCAGGGGAGGTGTCGTCAATCTCGTCTGCGCGGGCGAAACCAGCTGGCACGGCTTCGCAACCGCCATTGTCGGCGGGCTGAGGTCTCGCGGCGTCACGCTGGCGGTCGAGAGCGTCGCTCCGATCGCAGCGGCCGATTTTCCGACCAAGGCGGTGCGTCCGGGCAATTCGCGGCTGGATCTGTCGCGGCTGAAGGCGCAGTTCGGCGTAGCGATGCCGACCTGGCAGGAAGCGCTGGCGCGCGAACTGGATGCATTTGTCCAGCTCGGCGCGCCCGCCCACGCTTAGGACGGCTTCGGAAGCGGATGCCGGCGTGCGTGAAGAAAACGCGTCAGACAAGAAAAGAGCCTTGGTTCTGATTTGATCAGAACCAAGGCTCCAGGATTGAACCGACCGGCGGCTATCGTCGCCAGGCGCGAGCGCTCAGCGCGGCCGACCGATGCTGTCGTAGGTGAAGCCGTGCGTGGCCATCTCGTCCGGACGGTAGATGTTGCGCAGGTCGACGACGACCGGATGCTTCATCTCCTGCTTGATGCGCTTGAGATCGAGCGCGCGGAACTGGCGCCACTCGGTCACGATCACCAGCGCATCCGCCTGGCGAGCGCATTCATAGGCATCCTTGCAGTACTCGATCTCCGGCAATTCCTTGCGCGCCTGCTCCATGCCGATGGGATCGTAGGCGCGAACCTTGGCGCCGAAGTCGATCAGGCCGTTGATCAGCGGGATCGAGGGGGCCTCGCGCATGTCGTCCGTATCGGGCTTGAAGGTCAGGCCAAGCACGCCGATGGTCTTGCCGCGCAGCTCTCCGCCGAGCACGTTGGCGACCTTGCGCGCCATCGCGCGCTTGCGGTTGTCGTTCGCGGTCAGCGTGGCTTCGACGATTTTCAGCTGGACGTCGTGGTCGAGCGCGGTCTTGAACAGCGCACGGGTGTCCTTCGGGAAGCAGGAGCCGCCATAGCCGGCGCCGGCATGCAGGAACTTGGTTCCAATCCGGTTGTCGAGCCCGATGCCACGCGCGACCTCCTGCACGTTCGCCCCGACCTTCTCGGAGAGATCGGCGATCTCGTTGATGAAGGTGATCTTGGTGGCAAGGAAGGCATTTGCGGCGTATTTGATCAATTCAGCCGTGCGTCGCGCGGTATAGAGAATCGGCGCCTGGTTCAGATAGAGCGGACGATAGACTTCGCCCATCACCCTCTTGGCCCGATCGTCCTCGGTGCCGACGACGATCCGGTCGGGATGGCGAAAATCCTGGATTGCGGCGCCTTCGCGCAGGAATTCGGGGTTCGACGCAACGGCGAAATCGGCGTCGGGATTGGTTTCGCGGATCAGCCGTTCAACCTCGTCGCCGGTGCCCACGGGCACGGTCGACTTGGTCACCACCACGGTGAACTTCTTGAGCGCCGCGCCGATCTCCTTGGCGGCAGCATAGACGTAGCTCAGGTCTGCATGGCCGTCGCCGCGCCGCGAGGGCGTTCCGACCGCGATGAACACGGCATCGGCGTCCGCAACGGCGCCCGCGAGCTCCGTCGTGAAGGTCAGCCGTCCGGCCGCGGCGTTGGTCTCGACGAGCTTATCGAGGTCAGTTTCGTAGATCGGGATCTTGCCGCGCTTCAGGGCTTCGATCTTGCCGGCGTCCTTGTCGACGCAAACGACCTGATGGCCGAAATCGGCAAAACACGCTCCGGATACGAGACCTACATATCCCGTTCCAACCATTGCAATCTTCATGAATCCGCTCGTCGATCAGTGTGGAGAGGAGGAGTTAGCACTAGCACAAATGGCGCCGATAACGCCAAGTTTTATAGCGTATAGTTTGTGTTGGAGCTCGGCGGCTTTTTGTGCAAACGGTGATCGCCTCGGTGCAGCTGAGCGCCCGTTAGTCACCTCGGGCGCACCATGGACACATTCTCAACTTGAAATCGACCGACAATCGAGCCGCCGTTTCAGGGGTGGACATGAGCACGAAGACGATTGGCAAGCAGAAGCCCTCGGGAGCTGAATACGCGTCGTTGCAAACGCAGTTCTCCAGATACGATCGCACGACGTTTTCCGGGTTCGTCTATGATCGCGCCGATCTCGGCCGACGCTACACCGTCGACCTGCTCGTCGACGGCGAGCCATACATGTCATCATTGTGTGACGAGTTTGTAACGGAGCTTGCCGACGCCGGGATCGGCGATGCGCGATTTGGCTTTACCTTCAACGTGCAGGATCAGGTCAGCGCGAACGCCACGATCATTGAGGCAAGGCTGGCAAATATCGGCAGTCCGGTCGGGACTCCGATTCGTTGCGATGTCGCCGCGCCGGAAGCGCGCTGGCACCGGATCGGCGATATCGAGTGGGTCGGAGGTTTGCGCTTCGAAGGCTGGCTTGCTCAGGACATCGACGAGGACATCGAAATCCTGATCGCGCAACGGCCGGTGATGACCGTGAAGCCGACCGGGTGGACCAACGTTGCGCGGGGCGGCGAGTTCGGCGTCGGCCGCCGGATCGATTTTCATCTGCCCGAGCATTTTGCGGACGGTCGCATGCGCGGACTATCCGCGCGGACGATTTCGGGACGGAGCCTGATCTCGGAGCCGATTTCCTTTGTCGCTTTCGATCGCGGATTGGAGCAAACGCTCGCGGATCTCGGGCGCTGGGATAGCGAGCGGCTTCGTGGAGAACTGTTCGACCGGGTGCTGCCGGCCTCGATGCCGTTTCACGCCTATCGCGGCTGGAAAGAGCGCTTCTCGCCGACGACACGATCTGAACAGTCTGACGTCGCATCCGAGGCGGCGGTCGTCCTGATCGGCGATGTCAGGGTGGACGAGAGCATCGAAAGCCTCGAAGCCCAACGGCACTCCGCCTGGTCGGCGGTGTCACTGCCGGCGCGGGCGTTCAGTCAATTCGATCCAAAAGCAGCGCGCGAGTTTGTCGAGGGCGATGCCGCCGGCAGCGCGTTCTTTGTGTTTTGTCTGAGCGGAACGATCCTCGCGGAAGACGCCTTGCAGCGCTTCGCCGATCTATTCGCATCCGAACCCGGGTGCGATCTCGTCTATGGCGACGTCGAAGTTGCTGCGGGCGCCGGCGCTGTCTGGCCGCTGGCGTTCTCCGCATTCGATCTCGAGCGCGCGCTCGAGCAGGGCTATGGGGCGTATTGTTTTGCAGTGCGTCGGGAGCCTGCCCTGGACGCGCTGCGCTCGGCGACGTCGCTCTACGACATCTTCCTTTGCTGCGCGGAGCCTGGTCGAACCTATCATCTTCCGGGATCGGTTGCGGCATTGCCGCGGATTGATGCATCCGCCGCAACCTCCGAACTGGTCGCCGCAAGCAAGGCGTATTTTGCCAGGGCCGGCATCGAGGCCAATGTCGAGCCGCGGAAAGCGGGCCTTCTTCCGGCCGTTCGGGTCAAGCGCGCCGTCGATTGGAACGAGCGCACCACCATTATCATTCCGACCAGAAATCGCGCCGAGCTGCTCAAGCGATGCATCGAGACGGTCATGCCGGCGGCAAATGAGACGAACGCCCGGATCCTTGTCGTCGACAACAGCTCAACCGAGCCCGAAACGCTGGATTATCTGGATGGCCTGTCCGCGCAGGAAATCGACGTCATCTCGGTCGAGGGGCCCTTCAACTTCGCATTCATCAACAACGCCGCCGTCGCTTGCGTCGACACGGAGAACATCTGCTTTCTCAACAATGACGTCGAGGCGCTCGACGACGGCTGGTTGGCGGAGATGCTGTGGCGGCTCGCAGCTCCCGATGTCGGAGCCGTCGGTGCAAAGCTGCTCTGGCCGAGCAGCGTCGTGCAGCACGGTGGCGTGGTGCTGGGAGCCAATTTCTCGGCCGCGCACGCCTTCAACGACCGGATGGATGGTGATCCCGGCTATGGCGATCTGCTTCAGGTGGCGCACGAATGTTCGGCGGTGACGGGGGCGTGCCTCCTGATGCGCAAGCGCGATTTCGTGGCTGCCGGCGGCATGGATGAGATCCGCTTTCCGATCAGCTTCAACGATATCGATTTGTGCCTGAAGCTGCGCCAGCTCGGAAAGCGGATCGTGTTCACGCCGGACGCGAAACTCGTTCATCTGGAGTCGGCAAGCCGTGGCCGCGATTCCGCGCCGGATCGCAGGGCACGCTTCAGGCGCGAGCTGTCGCTCCTGCGCGCGAAATGGGGCGAGGTGCTGCTCGACGATCCCTATTACAGCCCGCTGCTGGGGCTGGATTCGACGCCGTTCTCCTCGCTTGCATGGCCGCCGCGATCATGGAAACCGCGCGCCAATCTGCCGCCGGTGCCGACCGCTCCTCCGATCGGGTTGTAGCAGGACGTCCTCCACCACCCAGTCGCATACGGCAGCAATCGTTGCATCGGCATCGAAGCCCGGCTGCAGCTTCAGGTCCGTGCCTCGGCCACGCCGCGGGGCAGTCGGACTCCATTCCGTCGCGGCGATCGGCAGCCCGGTTGCCAGCAGCGCGTCCACCAATGGATGGCCAAACGCCGGTTCGCCGATATCGAGAACCAATTTCGTGATGCCGTGACCTTCGACGAGCGTGGCGACGTCGTCGACGGCAATATCGCCGGTGACGATGACATTGGTGCGCTGCATCAGCTTGAGATCGTCGAGGGTACTCCCCAGCACGATGATCTCGACGTCTTCGTCGGCGTCAGCCAGTTGATCGCTCAACGCTCGTATGAAGCGAAATTCCGCGGCGTTGGCGTGCAGGACCGGCAGGCCGAGACGCGCGGGGCCGCTCACGGCGGGATACAGCGCCGGCGGCGCGGGCGGGGCGCTCAGCCTCACGACTTGCAGGCCGAGAACGGCCTCCGAAAAGGCCGCGCCGTCGTCACCGATCGCAGTCACGCGCCGCGCCCCGGCAACCAGGTTTGTCCAATCCGGATGAACGCCTGATCCAGCCGCCGCGCGCATGGCAAGCGCGGTGTCGGTGATCAGGAGGTCGTAGGCAAAGCGTTGCGTGAGCTGCACCACGCATGCGCCGGGAATGCGGTGCGGCTCTGCGATCTCGAGCGACCGGATTCCGAGATCGGCGAGAAACGTCAGAAGAGCTTCGCGGCCCTCAGGCGTCGCAACATCGAGTGCGATCGACTGCGGCGCTCCGCCATCCGGATCGAACATCGCAGCCAGCCGGCGTTGTCCCTCCGAGCGGATCTGCACGACCAGACCGTGCTGACCCTCTGCCGCCAGCTGCCGGCAGCGTTCGATGGCAATTGCGCGGCCGGCCAACGAGCCGCAGAGGATGACGGATGGGCCGGTGGCGACCTGCTGGTTCGTGAGCAGCTTGAGCTCAAGCGCGGCCCGGCAATCGCGGAGTGGATCGGCAAGCAGGAATGCGGCGCAGTCCGTCGCATAGCGCCGGTAACGGTGTTCAAGAACGCGAAGATTTCGCATCACGAGCGAACGCTTCTCGCCAAGAAACGAGCGCGAGCCCTCGTGCCCGACGAAAACCGAAGGAATGCACACGTTGCGGAAGCCGGCCTCCGCTGCGCGCAGGCAGAAGTCGACGTCTTCGAGATAGCCGCGATAGAAGTCGTCGGAGAGCTCGCGCACGGCGTCGAGGCATTCGCGGGTAATGTAGAGGCAGAACCCGATGCCGTTGGGGATGTCGATGGCAATCCCGGAATTTGCGCTGCCTGCAAGTTCATCCAGCAATTCGATTTCGTCGGCCGGGGGCAGGGGATTTGACCGGTTCGGGATGGGAAAGCTGGTGTATTCGCCGTTGTTCGACAGCGGGGTCGCCGTGCCCACGCTTGGCGTCGATTGCACGGCGCTGCGCAGGCGTTGCAGCGCGTATTTCGGCACGATCGTGTCCGAGTTCAGCAGCACGACGTCGCCGGCGCCGGTCTCGCCGAGCGCGCGATTGACCGCACCGACAAAGCCAAGATTGTGCTCGTTGGTCAGGAGGCGGATGCGGAACTCGGCGGCGAGCTCGTTGAGCAGGCGCTTGATGTCGGGCTCGGGCGACGCATCATCCACGACGACGATGGTCGAGCCCGGCGTGCAGGCGAGCGCATTCAACGCGCTGTCGATGCAGGCTCGCGTCGCGGCCAGATCCCGGTATACCGGGATGATGATGGTGAGCGGAGGAGGTTCGCCGTTTCGAAGGCGAGCCGGCCGGCGTGGTGCGGCCCGGTGATCCGGAACGCGGTTGGCCGGGAGTTGAACACTTGCGATCACCCGGTCCGCCTGCGTGATCTGCAGGCGCTGCGAGGTCGCGGACGCGGGCCGTATCAGTCGGAAGCTCGCAGCTTGTCGCCCGTCACGCGCGAATCTGTGGCGTGGATCGGCGGGAAGCTGGATCGTGCTGGATTGATCCGCCTGCGCCAGCGAAAGGTGCGGGTCGTCCGGCCCGCGCCACGTCACCCATCCCTTCACCTCTTCATCCAGAAAGTCGATGCGGGCGCAGCTGTCCTGGCCGCTCTGTTCGAGCAGCAGCAGGGCGCCCCTGACCGAATCCGGATCGTCGTCACGCCGCGTGACGCTTCGCGCCGCCTCGATCTGCTGAAGGTCGTCGCCCCAAGCCATCATCCGCCGGGCAGCGACCAGATCGTCCGGCTCGAGCTCGAGCGCCCTCGCGACGCCGGCGATCGCCGCATCCCTGAGATCGAGATGAAACAGCGCTTCTGCGCGCAGCAGATGCGCGCGGGCACCCGGATGCGGCAGGATCCGGCAGCGGCGGTCGGCGAGCGCGAACGCCAGGCGGAAATCGCGCGCCTCGAGCGCCCCGACAGCGGCCCGCTCGAGATCGACGTGGTGGAGCGTTTTGGACGTAAAGGCGATCCTGCGCGCGTCGGCGGTCAAGTCGCGCCCTTATCTGCCCGCATGGTCAGCCTGCCGTCTTGACGGCGCCCTGCCGGCTCCGGAACACGCGCACCCGTCCCTCGAGGCGTGGTTCCTCGTGGCGCGGCATCGGAGGGGCGGGCTCGACCCGCCTCGGCTGCTGGGGCGCGAGAGGGGCTGCCTGCACCCGGCGCTCCTCGAGATTGAGCTTGAGGCCCACCAGCGGTTCCCGTCCCGAAGGACCCGACACCACGATCCGGTTCCCGGTGACCCGCAGGGCCGGAGCCCCCAGGAAGATGGTTTCAGCCGCGATGGCGTAGCGATCCGCCCCGGGCCCCGTGGCCTCCAGCGAGAACCCCGTGATGGCCAATGCGCGTCCCCGGGTTCCGGCAAAGGTTCCGAGCGGAACGAACTGGTTGTCGCCCCGCTGCGGCCTGGCGAACTTGACGGCATATTGCAGCTGGAGATCGTGCGGCTTGTTGGGCCATTCGAGGGAGATTCCCTCGATCCGCGCCGGAGCGGACGGTCCGGCAATCCAGACATTCGAGCCGACCGTCACGTCGCCCAGGCCCGCGACATGTGCGAGCAGCTTCAGGTCGCTCAATTCGCCGGGGCCAGCCTCCGGCTCGAACATGTCGAAGGGCTGGCTGGCCGGCTGCTCAGCCGGCTGTCCCTGGGTCAGCGGCTCGATCTTGATATTGGCGGCGGTCGACCCGCCGACGCGCCCCGCAGTGACCTCGACGATCAGGCGGCTCGGCCGGGCGACCGACACGACCAGCGCGGTCTCGGGCGCGAACAGGGTTCCATTGACCACGTCCGGTCCGGTAATGATATTACAATTGTTAAGGCTGGCGCGATCCGCGTATACGCGCACCACCGGAGGTGACACCTTATCATCTGCGCCATTGTACCGAACCAGGAAGAGACCCCGTGCCAGATCAATGGTTTTCTGCTGAATCTGTTCGTTCATTGTCGCCTGCGAGCCTAACGGAATGGATTGATAAGTCTCCTGCAGTGTGCCCCAAAAATCTGTGTGATAGAAGGGGGCTTAATGTTAATCCGGTAAGATACTTTCGCCCTTGCATATCGATGACGCACCGCCGGTGATGATGCAGACCCTGACCCCAATCGAAGACCGCGCGGCCGGGGGGCGCGCTCGCCCGCCAATGAACGTCCTGTTCGTCCACAATAATTTTCCAGCCCAGTACCGCCACATTGCGCGCGCGCTCGCAGAGCAGCCCGGCAACAGGGTCGTTGCCGTCGGTTCATCGACCGCCAGCACGACGCCGGATATCCGGCTGCTCAAATATTCGACGACCAAGACGGATTCCGCGGTCGTCCATCCGTTTGCCCGGCGCTTCGATGTCGAATCGCGGCGTGCCGAAGAGGTTCTGTACGCGCTGTCGTCGCTGTCGGGGCAGGGCTTCGTGCCCGACCTGATCTTCGCGCATCCCGGTTGGGGCGAGACGCTGCCGCTGCGCACGATGTTTCCGCGCGCGCGGATCATCCTCTATTGCGAATTCTACTACGGTGCCGAGGGCAGGGACGTCGGCTTCGATCCCGAGTTTCCCATGACGGGCCTTGATGGCAATGTCGCACTCCATCTGAAGAATGCGACCACGCTGCTGGCGCTCACGGAATGCGATACGGGCGTTTCGCCGACGCCATGGCAGAGATCGACCTTTCCCGCCGAGTTTCAGAGCAAGATCGAGGTGATCCACGAGGGCGTCGACACCGACGAGGTGAAGCCCAATCCGGTCGCGCGGTTTCAGCTTCCGAACGGCGCGACGCTGTCGGCGGACGACGAGGTGATCACATACGTCTCGCGCAACCTCGAGCCGGTGCGCGGATTCCATGTCTTCATGCGGTCCCTGCCGAAGATCCTCGCCACGCGGCCGAATGCGCAGGTTGTGATCGTCGGCGGCAGCGGGACATCCTACGGCGCGAATCCGCCCAAGGGCTCGAGCTGGAAGTCGATGTTCCTGGACGAGATCAAGTCGGATATCGACCTGCGCCGGGTGCATTTCCTCGGCCGGATTCCTCGGGAACCGTATCTCGAGCTGCTGCAGATATCCTCGGTGCACGTCTATCTGACCTATCCCTTCGTGCTGTCCTGGTCGCTGCTGGAGGCGATGAGCGCGGGATGTGCGGTGGTGGCGTCCGACACCGCCCCGCTTCGCGATATCATCTCTGATGGCAACGGCCTGCTGGTGCCGTTTTTTGATATTGATGCGCTGTCGGATCAGGTAGTCTCGGTGCTGTCACGGCCCAAGGCCTTCAAGAAGATGCGGATGAAGGCGCGTAGCTTCGTGCGGGACAATTACGACGCAAAGCGGGTCTGTCTGCCGCGGATGCTGACGCTCGTTGATGAAGGTGTCCTCCCGCGCACGTACGGGGGATAACGCCAGGAGTTTGCGATGCCGCTTGTCATCTCGGTTGCCCAGCGCAAGGGCGGGGTCGGAAAGACGACCCTTGCGGTTTTGCTCGCCGCAGAACTGGATCGGCGCACGGGCGTCGTGGGACTGGTCGACGCCGACTCGCAGGCGTCCGCGTGTCACTGGGCCGAGCCCGGCAATCTGTCGTTCCCCGTCTACCAGCTTGATCCGGAAACCCGGCCGGTCGCCGAATGGGCCAAGCTGATGCGCCAGATTCCGCATCAGATCATCGTGGTGGACTCCGCGCCGAACGATCGGGTGCTGGGCGCCGTGCTCGCGGTCGCCAATATCGTGTTGATGCCATGCACGCCGTCCGGCCTTGACATCGAGGCCACCGCGCGGACGCTCGACATCGTGCGGGAGGTGCGTGCCACGCGGCGAACGGCGCTTCGTGCCATGATTGTGCCGAACCGCGTCGACCAGCGCACCCTCGAAGGCCAGCAGCTGATCGAGGAACTCGATACGCTCGACGAGGAGATCGGGCCGATGATCGGCAGCCGCTCGGCCTATGTGCGCGCCGTCGCCTTGGGGCAATCGGTCGCCGACTTCGCCGGCGGCACACCCGCGGATCTCGAGATCAAGATGCTCGCCGATCTCGTGATGAGCTGGTGCGGGATCGCACCCAGGCAGCGGGTGGCGATTTAACGGAGCACGCCGGCGGCTTCACGACAGGCCAACCATGCCGGCATGGGAACGAGAGATTTCGGGCCGCAACCGGCCCTTGATCTGACGGCGCCCCGCCGAAACGGCTTGGTTAACGGACTGCTCGCGCGCACCCTCGCATTTGAAACAAATGCCGCCGCGCGCTTGAGCCCAAGCTCAAGACATTTCCCGTACATGCTTCCCGTCACTGTGGGGAGTGAAGAATGTACAACGTCAAGAGAGTGATGGCCCTGGTTCTGGCCGTCCTTGCGCTCGGGACAAGCGCGCAGAACACCCAGGCTGGAATGGTCGGATTCCCGCTGCCGCTGCGCGGCGTGATCGAGAAGATCCGCTTCAGCGAGCCGACGCTGGCGCCGATGGCCTACACCATGTTCTGCATGCGTTATGCCGACGAATGCAAGCCGAAAGCCCGCGCCCGGATGGTGTTCCGCGGCGGCGCCACGCGCCTGACCAAGCAGCGCATCGCCGACCTGATCGAGGTCAACGCTTCGGTCAATCGCAGCATCGCGCCGCAGCGCAACGAACGCGGCCTTGCCGGCGAGGAATGGCTGATCAATCCGGCGCGCGGCGACTGCAACGACTATGCGGTCAGCAAGCGCCACGAGCTTTTGGCGCGCGGCTGGCCGATGCGCGACCTTCTGCTGAGCGAGGTTGTGACCTCCTCCGGCGAGCATCATCTCGTGCTGGTGGTCCGCGCCAGGGGTGGAGACATCGTGCTCGACAATCTGAATGCGCAGATCCGCAGCTGGTCGCAGGCGCGTTATCGCTGGGTCAGGATGCAGACCCCGGCGAACCCCGCTCACTGGGCCGCCGTTGCGCAGGCCGGCGCCTGAAGTTCTGAACGAGCCTCATCGATCGAAAATGGCGCGGCGAGACATTTCGCCGCGCCATTTTTCGCATCAAGGACGATCGCCAGCGCGCTGCGGCGACATTGCCGGAACGATTGGAGGCATTAACGGTTGACCCTGATCCAACCCATCGAGGCATCGACATGCAGCTGGCCGGTCTTGTCACAACAGCGACGTTGGTCGTCGCCCTAGCCACGCCGGTGCTTGCACAGGGCACCGGGCAGACCACGCAGGGCGCAACGCGCTATTCGATCGATGGACCGGGCGGCGGCGTTCCGACGTCGCGGCCGCAGGCGACCCAGCCGGTCCCGCCGGCAACACCGGCTTACCCCTATGGCAGACCGTCGCGGCACGCGCCGCCGGTCGGTCAACGGACCAACGTGCCGCTGGGGTCGCGTTAAGCGTTGCGTGACCAGCAAATCCGTTCGGTCTTAACGCTATTCCCATCGTCATTTTGCCGCCTCGGACGGAATGTCGTACCGATGCGATCACTGCGCCTGCTGAGGCGCGGGATTGGTTCGCGCAGGGACGACACTTTTAAATGGCGAGCAGGGGTTCGATCCTGATCACGGGTGGCGCGGGATACATCGGGTCCCATTGCGCCAAGGCGGTTGCCGAGGCCGGGTTTCTGCCGGTCGTCTACGACAATTTGTCCACCGGTCACCGTGATTTCGTGCGATGGGGGCCGCTCGTGATCGGCGACGTCGCCGACCACGACAAGATCGCCGCGACCGTCCGCGAGCACAATGCGCTCGCCGCGATGCACTTCGCTGCGTTCAGTGCGGTCGGCGAGTCCGTGGCTGATCCGCAGAAATACTTCACCAACAACGTTGCCGGCACGCTCGGCCTGCTGCGCGGCATGCGGGAGGCGGGCTGCGACCGCCTGGTGTTTTCCAGCACCGGCGCGGTCTATGGTAACGCCGGACGCGATCCGATTCCCGAGAGTGCCGCTGGTCCGACCGTCAATCCCTACGGCCGCTCCAAGTTCATGATCGAGCAGATCCTGGCCGACTACCGCGCGGCCTATCGGTTCAACTCGGTCTGCCTGCGCTATTTCAACGCCTGCGGCGCCGACGCCTCCGTCACCATCGGCGAGCTTCGCGATCCCGAGACGCATTTGATTCCGCGCGCGATGATGGCGCTGCTGGGGCACGTGCCGGACTTTGCGATCTTCGGCGAAGACTATGACACGCCTGACGGCACCGCGGTGCGCGACTACATCCATGTCGACGACCTCGCGAGCGCCCATATCGCGGCGCTCGAACTGCTGCTGAAGGGCGACGCCGGCGGCGTGTTCAATCTCGGCACCGGCACCGGCTATTCGGTGCGCCAGGTGCTCGACGCGATCCGCGCCGAGACCGGTGAAGCGGTGCCGAGCGTGGTGCGCGAGCGCCGGGCCGGCGATCCGCCGATCCTGGTGGCCGATCCTTCCAGGTCGGAGCGCGGCCTCGGCTTCAAGGCGAGGCGGTCCGATCTCGGCTACATCATTCGCTCGGCCTGGGCCTGGCATCAGAAGGCGCATCCGCGCCGGCGCTAGAGCGTTTTCGAACGAAGTGCATACCGGTTCGCGTGAAGAAAACGCTCAAACAAAAAGCGCCGATCGCGGCCGCAGCGCCTCAATCCAGCGTGATGTAGTGCTGTTCGGCCAATCGCGCGAGGAACGGCATGTCGACAAGGCTTGCCACCAGGAAGACGGCGACCAGCGCCAGCACGAGCAGCATCAGGCCGCGCTCGCCATAGAGCTTCTCGGGTTTCTGCGCCGACGATCCCGGCGACGTCGACATCGAGAAGTAGGTGGTGAACAGCATCACCACCAGCGGCATCGCAAGGACATACTCGATGCGGTACTTCACCAGGAACACCGAGAGGAAGAACACCGAGAACAGCGAATAGCTGAGGCACGAGGCCGTCAGCGACACCTCGGTATAGTGCGCGAAGCTCGCGCGGTAGCGCGCCAGCAGCTCCCTGCCGTGGGACGCGGCAATCTCGCGATATTCGGACAGCCGCTTGGCCGCCATCAGGAACGCGCCGCCAAACCAGTAGCACAGGATCACCGAGCCCGGCGGCAGCGAGGTCGGGTCGATCATCGCCCAGCCGATCAACAGCCGCAGCGGATTGTTGACGGATTCCGAGATGACGTCGAAATAGGCCTTGTCCTTGCTGCGCAGCGGCGGGACGTTGTAGACGATGCCCTGCAGGGCGAAGATGCTGGTTGCGAACAGCATCAGGCGGCTGCTCGCAGATGCGCAGACGAGGCCGAGCGCGACCAAGAGCAGCCACTCGATTCCGATGATCTTGCCGTCCATCGCGCTCTGGACCGCGGAGCGCTGCGATTTGGTCGGGTGATGCCGGTCGAAGTCGCGGTCGAACCATTCATTGATCACATAATTGGCCGACGCGATGCAGATCGCGGCCACAAGGCCGAGGACGATCGCGCTTGCGATATGCTCGCCTCTCGGGCCGCGCAACAGCCAGGCGAGGACAATCCCGGGAACGATGAAGATGTGCTTGGTGCTGTGATCGAGCCGCAGGATGGCGAGATACTGCCGGATGCTTGCAGCCGGCGGCTTGCTAGCTTCGACCTTGCTGTCCATCAGCGCCATCGCGCGGTCCTTTTCTGTCGTCGTTGATCGATCGCCTAGTTGAGGAGGTAGACGTCGAAACTCTCGTCGGTTTTGGCGGGGCCGAAGCGGCGGAGCATCGTGGTCGCTTCGCGGAAATCGCGGATCTGCGTCGCTGAGGCACGGAACGTCCGCCAGTCCTTGCCTTCGTCGTAGATCCGGTCGGGCGTGATCTCGTCGAGCCGGTAGGCCAGCAGGACGATGACGGGCGCGCGGCTCGTGTCGCGAAGCTCGCGGGCAAGGCGCAGGGTCTCGCCGAGATCGCTGTCCATCTTGCCCTTGCGCGAGAAGATCACGACGCTGCCGAATTTGTGGTCGCGCGCGAGATAGACGGGGTTCTTGACGTAGTACGGCAGCGCCTCCACCAGCCATTCCGGCTCGCTGAGGATCACCGCGTCGGCCAGATCGGTGCGCGAGGCGATCAGGCGGCCGAGATCGGCGCTGCGGCTCGCGACCACGCCGGTCACTGCGTTGCGCAGATCGTTGATGCCCGCGGCGGTCTGGATCGCGAGCACCAGCAGAAGCGACACGCGTCCGATCGCCGGCAAGCGCCGGTCGAGCCATGCTCGGGAGACGGATGGCGCGGTGATCCGGCTCCAGCCGATCCAGTAAAGCGCGATCAGGAAGCTCAGCCAGACCGCGGCATGGCGGTAGGCGCCGTTGGCGGCGACGGCGAAGAACAACGACGTCAGCAACAGGGCGGCGATGGCGGCGAGAAAGGCCGGTCGTCGCGGCAAAAGCCCGAGCGTCGCGCCGAACAGCAGCACCGATCCCGCGATCCCCGGCAGCAGATTGGCAAACAGCGCGCCCAGCGACGTCGCGCCGGGGTTCACCAGCGAAAGGATTGCCGCCGCCAGCGGTGACTCGTGCGACCAGTCCCGGGCCGCGGCGTCATTATAGGTCGGCAGCATCGTCACGGCGCAGATGACGACGCCAATCGTCGCGATCGTTGCGTTGATCGCGAAATTGGCGAGTGGCGGCGACCAGCGCCAGCCATGGCTCACGAGTTGGGTGTCGAGCAGGTCGAGCAGCCAGAACAGCAGGAATGCGCCGGCCATGATCGCGCCGACGACGTTGCTGTTGGCGAGCAGGAATAGCAGCGCGCCGAGCAGCAAACCACGATCGCGGTGGACCCGATAGCAGGCCGCGATCGCGAACAGGAACAGGGCCGAGATGCCGTAATTCCTGGCCATCACGACATATTCAAACAACAGCGCATGGCCCGCAATCAGCAGCAGGACCAACGGCCGCGGGAATGGCGACCGGAAGATCAGCAGTGCGACCGTGATGAGCCCGACCACGAAGGCGACGGCGGGCAACACCTCGACCCGATCGAATACGGCATGCGCGCCGCGCAGCAGAAGGTACCAAAGGGCAGGGTGGCCCTCGCCATGCAACCCTCGCAGCATGGCGAACACATCGTCGCCGTTCAGGGCAATGGTGAGCGCGCGGACCTCGTCGCGCCACATCACGTGACGGCCGATCTGGAAGCCGACCAGCGCGACCCACCCTGCGAGGAGCAGGACGTCCGGCCAGGATCGGCGGCCCCGCTTGGGCGCGAACAACCACTGGTCCAGGATGTGCAGAGAACGGGTCAATGAATCCTGCTGCTGCTCGGATCGGGACGGTCAAACCGTGGCGTTATCCGCCGGCCTGGTGGTTTGTGTTAACAGTAAAATCCACATAGAATGTTGTAACATTATGGGCAAACCAGACTAACATTTATGACGCCGACGCCGGCCCAGAGAACGGTCAGGGACATCGGTCCTGCGCACCCCGAGGTGGAGTTCGCGCTGGTGCTGGCGCGAACCATCGATTCCGTGAGCTCCGACCCGCAGCAGCTGCGCAGCGCGGTCTACGAGCTCGCGCGGCAGAAGCTGCAGCAGCTCGCGCACGAGGATCCGGCGGAAAAGCAGCGTCTGATGCAGGCGCTGGAAGTGGCGATCGAAGGCGTCGAAGCGCACACGAAAAGCAATGTCGTCGAGAAATTCGAGGTGCCGCCGGCGCGGGCGCTGCCCGCATTCCTCGAGGCGGCGGGCGCTGCGCGGCGGATCGAGGCGCCGCCCCGGATCGATGCCGAGGCGGCATTTGCCGTGACCCTCGATCGCGTCGAGCCTGCCGCGGTGTCGCGCCGTCCGCGATGGTCGTCGTCGGCGCCGCTGCGTTACGTTGTCATGCTGGCCTTCTTTGGGCTGATCGCGGCCGTTGTCCTGCTGCAGCAACGCGGCGTGTCATTGGCCGCGGCCCGCGCGATGATTGCCGGCACGCTGGCATCGGCGCCGCCTGAAACCCAAAGGCCGGCGGTGGTCGCGGCCGTGCCGGCGCCGGCCGTTGCGGCCGAGCCGCCGGCCCCGAGGCGGCCGCTGCCGACCGCGTACGGCGTTTATGCCGAGAGCGGCGGCGAGCTCTACGAGTTGCAACTGATCCAGGGGCGCGCGCCGGATCCGCGGGTGGCGATCTCGGCGGCGATCACCAGGCCGAGCGAGACCACGCTGCCTGACGGACATCTCCGCTTCATCGTGTTCCGGCGCGAGGGTGCCGGCGGCGCCTCCGATCCGATCGATGTGCGCCTGATCGCGCATGTGAGCCAGCAGACCACGTTCGACGCCACCGGCAAGCCGGTGGTTTCGCCGGGCGACGACAGCTGGGTGATCCGCAACATCTCGATCCCGTTCCGCGCGGCGCCGCTCAAGGACGATCCGCAGATGTTCGAGGTCCTGCCGCGCGACGACGCGCCGCTGCCGCCGGGACGCTACGCGCTGATCCTGAAGGCCCAGGCCTACGATTTCACCGTCGAGGGCGCGGTCACCGACAAGCGGCATTGCCTGCAGCGGCTGGCAGCCGCGAATGGCGTGTTCTACTCGGAATGCGAGAAACCGTGAGCGGGGTGTCCGTCCGGTTCAGCGCAGTGCTGGTGCTCCTGCTGGGATCGAGTGCCGCCGTCGCCGCACCCGCCGCCGAGACCGCAAAGCGCTGCCTGCGCGCTGCCTACATGGTCTACCCCTACAAGCGACCGGGGGCCGTGCCGATGAATGGCGACCGGCTGCACTTCTTTCAGCAATGCATGGCGCAGGACGACATGAAGTCGGCGGAAGCGCCGAAGCGCGATTGAGCGCAATGCGCCGGCCGCTCAGCTCGCGGACTGCTCCACGCCCGGCCTCAGCCGGCCGAACTGGTTGCGCAGCACGAGCAGCATGAAGCGACCGACGCCGACGCCGGCGAGACCTCCTGCCACCTTGACGATCGCGTCGATCAGGCGGCCGTGACGGTCCGGTGTCAGGAATTGCATCGCCTCGAGCGTGAACGCGCTGAAGATGACAAAGAGCACGATCAGCGCGGTGCGCCGCGGGTAGCCCAGCACGAAGGCCAGCGCCATCACGGCGAAAGCCGCGAAATGCTCGATCTGCGGATGGAATAGCGAGGGACGGTCCTGGATCGGGGACAGTGTCACGAAGGCGATGAAGGCAAGCGCAAGCCAGCCTGCAATCACGCCGAACCTCCGTATTTTTGAAACAAGCAACGCGTTCTTCCCGGTCATGTGCGCTCGGCGCGCCGCCGTTGAATTAGCGCATCGCTCGTGTCAGCGACATGAAAATGGTCGTCGAAGGTTAACTTGCCGGTCGACTGTAAATGACCCGACATGTCTCGATGCCTTGGTCCGCCGGAACGTTGCCAGCAACAATTGCCTTCAGTTCAAGGTATAAAAATACCTCAAACTGAAACCCGATCTCACTTCGCACGCATCTCATGAAGGGAACCAGGGGTGCTTGCGCGGGTTCCCGGGATGGTGCACCTGACGAAAAAATAAGCCGCGCCTTGCGGGTCCATTCATAAGCCGTTCACGGCGGGAAGCCTCATTTGATGCCGGATATCGCAATGCTCACTCTCGGAGGCCAATGTGCGTCTGCTCGTCGTTGAGGATGACCCGGATCTGAACCGCCAGCTCACCACCGCGCTGACGGACGCCGGCTATGTGGTCGATCGCGCGTTCGACGGCGAGGAGGGGCATTTCCTTGGCGACAGCGAGCCCTATGACGCGGTCGTACTGGATATCGGCCTGCCCAAAATGGACGGTATTTCGGTGCTCGAGGCCTGGCGGCGGAACAAGCGGGTGATGCCGGTGCTGATCCTCACCGCGCGTGATCGCTGGAGCGACAAGGTTCAGGGCTTCGACGCCGGCGCCGACGACTATGTTGCCAAGCCCTTCCACCTCGAGGAGGTGTTGGCGCGGATCCGGGCGCTGCTGCGCCGCGCGACCGGGCATGCCCAGGTCGAACTGAACTGCGGGCCGGTGGCGCTGAATACCCGCACCAAGCGTGTCACCGTCAACGGCAATCCGATCAAGCTGACCTCGCACGAGTACAATCTGCTCGACTATCTGATGCACCACACCGGGCGGGTGGTCTCGCGCACCGAACTGGTCGAGCATCTCTACGACCAGGACTTCGACCGCGACTCCAACACGATCGAGGTGTTCGTCGGGCGCATTCGCAAGAAGTTGGAAGTCGATATCATCCAGACCGTTCGCGGCCTCGGCTACATGCTGTCGCCGCCGACCTAGAGCATGATCCGGAAAAGTGCGCAGCGGTTTTCCGAAAAGATCATGCTCAAACAAGGAGCTCGCGATGTGGAGCCAACCTGATCTCATTGCGCTTTAGAGCATTTTCGAGCGAAGTGGATGCCGGTTCGTTCGCGCGAAGAAAGCACGACCAAACAAAAGGATAAGAGCATATCCTATTCAATCGGATCATGCTCTTAAGGCGCTTGATCGGCGTGCGGGCTACGGCATGATCCGCGCCAGGAGGACGGGATTCGCCATGTCTGTTGCCGCTGACACGATGTTCTGATGGGCGGCAGCTCGCTCGCGACACGCCTGTTCGTCTCGGCCACTGCCTGGGTGGTGGTGATCCTGGCGATCACGGGCGTCATCCTGTCGTCGGTCTATCGCGACGCGACCGAGCGCGCCTTCGACCGGCGGCTCAATCTCTATCTGCGCACCCTGATCGCTGAAGTGGCGACGCCGGACGAGCCGGCGGACCGCCAGTTCCAGTCGCTCGGCGAGCCGCTGTTCGACCTGCCGTTGTCGGGCTGGTACTGGCAGATCACCCGGACCGATACCGAAAAGGGCGAGACCCGCGCCTCGCGCTCGCTGTGGGACAAGAAGCTGCCCAAGCTCGAGGAGCACGGCGCCGAGCTGACCGCCGCCGGTGTCCGGCTCGGCTATGTCGACGGGCCCGAAGGCCAGAGCCTGCGCGTGGTGGAGCGGCCGGTCGATCTCGGCGCCGACGGCAAGTTCCTGGTCAGCGTTGCCGGCGATGCCACCGAGATATTCGATGAGACGCGCAGCTTCGACTATTATCTCGGCGGCACCTTCGCCGCGCTCGGCGTCGTGCTGCTGCTGACCACGGTCTTCCAGGTGCGTTACGGCCTCGCGCCGCTCAAGCGCATTTCCGATGCGATTGCCGATATCCGCTCCGGCCGCGCCGAGCGGCTGGAAGGCCGGTTTCCGGTCGAGATCGCGCCGCTGGCGCGCGAGACCAATGCGCTGATCGATGCCAACCGGGAGATCGTCGAGCGCTCGCGCACCCATGTCGGCAATCTCGCCCATGCGATCAAGACGCCGCTGTCGGTGATCGTGAACGAGGCGGGCGCGCATGCCGGCGATCAGTTCGCCAGCAAGGTGCTGGAGCAGGCCGATCTGATGCGGGACCAGGTCGCCCATCACCTCGAGCGCGCGCGGATCGCCGCGCGAGCCACCATCGTCAGCACCATCACCGACGTCGCACCCGTGATCGAGGCGCTGCGCCGGACCATGGAAAAGATCCATCGCGATCGCGACCTCTCGATCGAGGCGAAGGCCGATCCGGCGGCACGGTTTCGCGGCGAGCGGCAGGACCTCGAGGAGATGGTCGGCAATCTCGTCGACAACGCCTGCAAATGGGCGTCCTCGCAGGTGTTCATCGAGGTCAGCGTGGTCCCGCCCGAGGCCTCGGGCGCCGGGCCGAGGCTGCGCATTGTGGTCGACGACGACGGGCGCGGCCTGTCGGAAGCCGAACGTGCCCAGGTGTCGCGGCGCGGCCAGCGGCTCGACGAGTCAAAACCCGGCTCGGGCCTCGGCCTGTCGATCGTGACCGATCTCGCCGGCCTCTATGGCGGCAATCTCATCCTGAACAACGCGCCGATCGGCGGCCTGCGCGCCGAGCTCACGCTGCCGGCGGTGTAGCGGTCGACGCTGCTATTATTCCTAAACGGCTTCTTAACGGGCCCGCCGCTATCATTGCGGGCGGACGGGCTGCGGCGCTTGCCGGGCACCAAGCTTTCACGACCGGGCATGAGCCAGAAATCGACCGAGCGGCTGAGGGATTATCTCGCGCAGCTTCCGCCGCAATCGCAGGCGCTGCTGATGCGGGAGCTGGAGCGCGCCGTCGAACGCGGCGATGACGTCGCCGTCGCCAATCTGGTCCTCGAGCAGCTGCGCAAGATCGTGCGCGGGGCCGAGGAGGACGAGCAGATCCAGCCGCGCAGCGACGATCCGGCGCGGCTGCTGTTCCGGCCGCTCGAGCCGTTCCTCGCCGAGACCAATTTCCCGACGCGAGCGGGCCAGATCCGGCGCGCCTCGCTGCTGCCGATCTGGCAATGGCTCGCCCGCGAGGGCGCGCCCGAAGCGGCTCGCGCGTTCGAGGCGGCGCTCGTCGCGGCGACGGAGAGCGGTCCGATGGAGGCTGCCGCGCGCAAGTTCCAGCTTGCGGCCGCGGACGCCATCCTCAAGATCGCGGCGCCAAGTCAGGACGACCGCCAGCGCGCGCTGTCGCGCGTCGGCCCGCCAAACGTGGTCGAGGACCTGCTGCCGATCGGCCTTGTGCTGCAGGCCCGCGAAGCGCTGGAAACCCTGGGAAGCCGGCTGCCGAGCCAGATCCGGGTGTTTGCCGACTCCCAGATCGCGTCCGCCACGGAAGCGCTCAAGCTGCCGTCGCTGCAGACGCCGCAGCTATTGCCCTTCGCGCTGTCACTGATTGCGCAGCGGCTCGCCGCGCCATGGCAGATTGTCCGCCTCGCCATCAAGATGGCGGCCTCGGACGATGAGCTCCGCGTCGCGGCAACGCCGTATGGCGTCGCGGTCACCATCGCGCTGCATGACCTGTCGTTCGTCGCGGCCTGCCTGCGCACCGACATCAGGCGCGGGCATTTCGATTATGTCGGCGAGCAGCTCAAGACGCTGCATGACGGCGTCCGCGGCCTGCGCACCGAGCTCGATCTGCGCAACGATTCCACCTGGGGCCGCCAGCTCACCTCGGTTCGCGCCGATACCTCCAACGCGCTGCAATCGGAGATCGACAGCGTGCCGGGCCGGGTCCGCCGCATCCTGCGCCAGCGCGCCGACAAGGACATTGCGGCCGGCGCCAAGATCGATGCGACCGAGGTCGAGGACGCCGCCGCCCTGATCGATTTCGTCGCGGTGTGCCGCACCTATGCCAGCGAGCTCGCCATCAACGAGGTGACGCTGCGGACCTTCTCGGATCTGCAACATTATGTCGAGCAGTCGACCGAAGGGCTGGTGCAGTCGCTGCGCGGCGGCGACGCCCGGGTCCGGGCCTTCCGCCAGCAGCAGGTCAAGGCCGCGATCCGGTTCTGCGAGGTGCTGTTCGGCCACGACTACGCCTCCCTGATGAACCGGGCGGCGGAGAATGCCGTCACCGGCGAGCGGAAGTCGTCGCGCGCGGGGTAGCGATAGCCTAGATACGGTTCGAACCCTGTTCGAGCGCTCCAAAATCCCACTTACCAGGGCGTGTACCTGTAAATCCGTCCGCTGTACCAACGTCCGCATTGCCAACGGTAAGCTGACAAAACAGGCGCGCTTGGTCATGTCGGCTAAGGGGCCAGAAGCAGCCATAACGGCTTGCGTAGCAGACCGCGATGGTTTCCGCGCATTGCACTAGCGAGGTTTGACGCGTGTTTCTGAGAGGTGCTTGTCCCAATGTGGGTGGATTTGGCCGTCCACTGTTGGCAGGTATTGGACCCATTCGGCTCGTATGCCTCGCGGGTCGATATCTCTGTTCGACACGACGTAGTCAATCTCGCCTCGCGTCGTGCCAATATCCATCAGCTCGCGGTCCGTCAGGCGGCATAATTCCGTTTGCAGCCTCCGGCGTTTGCGCCACTCCTGAAATGCCTTCCAATATGCTTCGAGCGGACTATAGACCGGCCGGTCGGCAGTTGCTCTGTGCTGCAACTTGGTGATCTCTTGGACTGTGCTCATTGCCGTGTGTCCTGTCTACTTTTCGGAGGACGAACATGCTGTACGACGAGCCACCGCGCCTGACATCCGGCTTACATTTTCCTTACCAGCGGCTTATTCTTTGCGTTCGAGGGCGTTAAAGCCTGAAAATCGAACGCCCTTTAAGGGATCGCCAGATGCGCTATTTCTTCGAGGAGTACGCATTCGATACTGACCGTCGCGAGCTACATCGCGGGACCATCCCTGTTCCCATCACGCCGCAGGTCTTCGATCTACTAGACCATTTGATCCGGCACAGGGAGCGCGTCGTCAGCAAGGACGATCTCATCAGCGCAGTTTG
Source organism: Bradyrhizobium sp. UFLA01-814 (assembly GCF_046718885.1). Lineage (NCBI taxonomy): Bacteria > Pseudomonadati > Pseudomonadota > Alphaproteobacteria > Hyphomicrobiales > Nitrobacteraceae > Bradyrhizobium > Bradyrhizobium sp. UFLA01-814. The sequence goes on from NZ_JAQOSR010000005.1 coordinate 94,526, forward strand.
GAACGGACGCATAGTCTCAGATGCCGCGTTGACGACCCGCTTGAATGCCGCTCGCGCCGCAATCGGTGACGATGGTGACAAGCAGCGCCTAATCAAAACGTTGCCGCGCAAAGGCTTTCGCTTCGTTGGCGTAGTGCACGAAGGGCAGACGCCCGAAACTGCGGCGGCTAGTTCGGCGGCGCAGAACGACGGCACGGCACAAATGTCACTTTCATCGCCTCACCTCTCCATCGTTGTGTTGCCCTTCGCCAACCTCAACGGCGACCCAGAGCACGACTATTTCGTCGATGGTGTAACGGAAAGCCTCACTACGGACTTGTCGCGGATCAGCGGCTCATTGGTGATCGGGCGACACACCGCATTCACCTACAAGGGCAAAGCAGTTGACCTCAAGCAAATCGGTCGCGAGTTGAACATCCGGTATGTGCTAGAAGGCTCCGTGCAGCGTCACGAAAGCCGACTTCGCGTCAACGTGCAGCTGGTAGACGCTGAAACCAGCGCGCACTTATGGGCGGACCGCTTTGACAAACCCGTCGCCGATCTGTTCGATATGCAGGACGAGATCATATCTAGGCTAGCTAACTCCTTAGACGCGCAGCTCGTCGCAGCCGAGGCCGTGAGAGCACAACGTTCGGCGCATCCCAATTCAATGGAGTTGTACTTCCAGGGCAGAGCTAAGCTCAATATGGGGTTGACTTTCGAATATATCTTGCAGGCGCGCCACTTTTTCGAGCGTGCCCTGACGCTTGATCCCGGCAATATCGAAGCGTGTCTGGGCTTAGCGCATGTTGATGGCATTGTTGGTGCCGGCTACATGACCGACAATCGGATAAAGTACCTTACCGTAGCAGAAGTGGCCGTTATGCATGTCCTGACCCTCGCGCCGAACCACGCCTTGGCTCACTTACATTTGGGAACAGCAAAAATTTTCACGAACCGCGTGTCCGAGGGCATTGACGAACTACAACACGCTTTGGCGTTGGACCGAAATCTGGCCCATGCGCACGGGTTAATCGGTCAAGCCAAGATTTTCCTCGGTCGCGGCGGGGACACTGAGGCGCATGTCTTAGAGGCACTCCGCCTGTCTCCCCGCGACATTCATGCCTTCATGTGGATGCAGTATGTCGGTTTCGCTAAGTTGCAACTTAGTGCCGATAGGGAAGCCGTCTGTTGGCTCCGCAGGAGCATCGACGCCAACCGAAATTATCCGTTTGCGCATCTTGGGCTCGCCGCTGCCCTAGCACTGCTTGGAGCACTCGATGACGCGCGGGCCGCGGCGCAAGCAGGGCTCGCGCTTCAACCTAATTTCAGCATCCGCCGCTTCCGCGCCAGCCCGTCGAGCGATAATCCAGCTTATCTCGCCAAACGTGAGCGCATTTATGAAGGCATGCGATTGGCAGGAGTACCGGAGGGGTAATGTCGCAGATGGGTCACAAGCAGCGGTCGAGGACCGCGCTCAGCCGTGTCCGGTCCACCTCAGCGTGCCGACATTGCAGCGTCAGGTGTAGTCTTCAGATCCGGGCCGAGGTTGGTAGGCGATCCAGGTAAGGAGGAAGTCGGCGGCGACGCGAGCGCGGCCTCGATGTTTGGGGTTTGCTCACCTCGTGTTAGACTTTGGCTACCCGATCAGGGAGAACAGCCATGACCGCCGAGTTCGATGAAGACCGCTTCAATATGGCTATCCGTAAATTTCTGAAGCATGTCGGAGTTACATCGCAGCGTGAAATCGAGAACCTGGTGCGTAGCGGGGCGGTGAAAGGTGGCGAGCTCAAACTGCGAATGACCCTGTCCGCTGAGGGGACGCCGCTGAAACATGTTGTCGAGGAAACAGTCGCACTCTGACCGCGAGAGAAGTCTTACCTACAAACGACGCAGGAAATAGTGCAGGAGAGTTGTTTCCATGATCGAGGGGATCAGCGCGGTCACGCTTGGCACCCACGAAATGCCACGGGCTGTCCGATTTTACCGCGCCTTGGGATTTGAGGTCCTGCATGGCGGCGAACAGTCGTCATTCACCAGCTTTCGGGCTGGTGCGAGTTATCTCAACCTCATCGCCCAGCCTGCCGATCGGTGCTGGTCCTGGTGGGGACGCATCATCTTTTATGTTGCCGATGTTGACAAACTCTACGACCGTTCGCTTGCAGCCGGATACCAGCCGGCTACTGTCCCCCGCGACGCCGAATGGGGTGAGCGCTACTTCCACCTGATTGATCCCGATGGCCACGAACTCAGTTTCGCCCGGCCTCTGCTCCCAGTTTCCGTCGAATAGCAGCTCGAAGCGACCTACCATCCCGCGCGGCAGCCGGCCTGGGTGCTCAAATGCCACGCTGCATAACAATGATCCTCGGTGACGGCGTGACGCGTTCATCCGCCGCCCGTCGCCGCGTCGCGCTAATGCGAACATCCCTGGATGTCGCAGAAGGGTCGCAGGACGATATTGCCGGGGTCGGGTCGCGTGTCCACTTTGCCCTGAAAGCGGGCGGGAAACCGACGAGCCTGGCAGGTCGGGACGACAAGCATTTGCGCAATTTCGGAATAATGGAAGTGTGGCACTGAGTTGCCCGACGTGTCAAGCGTCGATCGAGTACCGGCGGAAGCCGGCTACTGTGCATGGGGTTGTTTTCGATATTTTGGTCGCGCGCGCCTTCGCCCGGAAATGCCGTTGCAATACCGCCGGAACGGCACCGGAAACCGGCTGATTTCGACCTTCGGTCGATCCAGCAATTGTCAATTGCCGGGCTCGCCGCCGGTAGTGTAAAGCGATTCTAAGGCGGCTTGCCGGAAGCCGCCGTTCCATCCGGGAACCGCTTGATGACGCTGTGGTTTGTGTTCGCGCTGATGACGGTCGCGGCGATCTTTGCCGTGCTGTGGCCGCTCAGCCGCCGCGGGCGCGCTGATACCGGCGGCAGCGAGGTCGTGGTCTATCGCGACCAGCTCGCCGAAATCGACCGCGACATGGCCGCCGGCATCATCGGCGCCGCCGAGGCCGATGCCGCGCGGATCGAGATCAGCCGCCGGCTGCTGGCCGCCGCCGATCAGAGCGGACGTGAGACCCCGGTGCAGGGCAGCCTCAACCTGCGGCGCACTGCCGCGATCGTCGGCCTGGTCGGATTGCCGGTGATCGCCTCGGGCTTCTATCTCGCGCTCGGCTCGCCGCGCCTCGGCGACTTTCCGCTCGCCGAGCGCAGCCGGGTGGCCGACGCCAACCAGCCGCTCGCCAATCTGGTTGCGCAGGTCGAGGCGCATCTCGAAAAGAACCCGACCGACGGCCGCGGCTGGACGGTGCTGGCGCCGGTGCTGTCGCGCCTCGGCCGCTACGATGACGCCGTCCGCGCCTATCGCAACGCCATCACCTATGCCGGCGACAGCGCCGATCGCCGCGCCGATCTCGGCGAGGCGCTGATGGGGACTGCCGGCGGCGTCGTCACCGCGGACGCCAAGGCGGAGTTCGAGCGCTCCGTCGCGCTGAATGGCGACGATGCCAAGGCGAACTATTTCCTCGGCCTTGCCGCCGAGCAGGACGGCCGCAAGGCTGATGCCGCGGCGCTCTGGCAAAAGATGCTGGCGAAGGCGCCGGCGGACGCGCCGTGGCGGCCGCTGGTGCAGGCCGCGCTGGTCCGGGTCGGTGGCAGCGCGCCCGGCGGCGGCAGCGCACCCGGTGGCGTCAGCGCACCGGCGCTGCCGGACAGTGCGGTGGCTGCGGCCAGGGACATGAGCGAGGCCGATCGCGGCACCATGATCAAAGGCATGGTCGATCGGCTGGCGACGCGGCTGAAGACCAATGGCGACGACGTCGAGGGCTGGCTGCGGCTGGTCCGCGCCTATCTCGTGATGGGCGAGCGCGACAAGGCAATGAGCGCGCTCGCGGATGCCCGTCAGGCGGTCGGCAACGATGCGGACCGGTTGCGTCAGCTCAATGAGGGGCTGAAGAATCTCGGGCTGGATGGATAACGCATGACGCCGAAAAGTGCGGAGAACGTCATGCGCAAGGATGGAACATGACCAGGAAGCAACGGCGTTTGACACTGATCGGCTGCGCGCTCGTCGTGCTCGCGATCGCCGCGGGCCTGGTGCTGAACGCGCTGCGCGATTCCATCGTGTTCTTCTCGACGCCGTCGATGGTCGCCGAAAAGCATCTTGGTCCGGGCAAGCGTTTCCGCCTCGGCGGCCTGGTGGAGCAGGGCTCGCTCAAGCGCGGCGACAATCTCGCCGTGACCTTCACCGTTGGCGACGGCGGCGCGACGCTGCCGGTCGCCTACAAGGGTATCCTGCCGGATCTGTTCCGCGAGGGGCAGGGCGTGGTCGCCGAAGGCGCGCTCGATGCTGACGGCGTGTTCCGCGCCGACACCGTGCTCGCCAAGCATGACGAGACCTACATGCCGAAGGACGTCGCCGACGCCTTGAAGAAGCAGGGCCACTGGAAGGACGATTACGGTGCCAAATCAAGCAATACGCCGAGCGCCTCCGCGGCGCCGACACAGGGAGCCGTGCGGTGATTGCCGAAAGTGGACATTACGCCCTGGTGCTCGCGCTTGGGCTGGCGTTGATCCAGTCCATCGTGCCGATCGTCGGCGCGCGCTGGCGCGATGCGGCGCTGATGAACGTCGCGCGTTCGACCGCGCTCGCCCAGTTGCTGTTCGTCGCGGCGTCGTTCGCGGCGCTGGTGACGTTGCATGTCACCTCGGATTTCTCGGTCGCCAATGTCTACGAGAATTCGCACTCGCTGAAGCCGCTGCTCTACAAGATCACCGGCGTCTGGGGAAACCATGAAGGATCGATGCTGCTGTGGGTGTCGATCCTGGCGCTGTTCGGCGGCCTCGTCGCTGCCTTCGGCAACAATCTGCCGCTGTCGCTGCGCGCGCATGTGCTGGCGGTGCAGGCCTGGGTCGCCAGCGCGTTCTATCTGTTCATCCTGATCACCTCGAACCCGTTCCTGCGCATCGCCAATCCGCCGCTCGAGGGCCGCGACCTCAACCCGGTGCTGCAGGATATCGGCCTCGCGGTGCATCCGCCGATGCTCTATCTCGGCTATGTCGGCTTCTCGATCTCGTTCTCGTTCGCGGTGGCGGCGCTGCTCGAGGGGCGCATCGACGCCGCCTGGGCGCGCTGGGTGCGGCCGTGGACGCTGATGGCGTGGATCTTCCTGACGCTCGGCATCGCGATGGGCTCCTACTGGGCCTATTACGAGCTCGGCTGGGGCGGCTGGTGGTTCTGGGATCCGGTCGAGAACGCCTCGCTGATGCCGTGGCTTGCCGGCACCGCGCTGTTGCATTCGGCGCTGGTGATGGAGAAGCGCAACGCGCTGAAGGTCTGGACCGTCCTGCTGTCGATCCTGACCTTCTCGCTGTCGCTGCTTGGCACCTTCCTGGTGCGCTCCGGCGTGCTGACGTCGGTCCATGCCTTCGCCACCGATCCGACGCGCGGCGTGTTCATCCTGCTGATCCTGTTCGTCTTCATCGGCGGCAGCCTGTCGCTGTATGCCTGGCGCGCGCCGGCGCTGAAGCAGGGCGGGCTGTTCGCGCCGATCTCGCGCGAGGGCGCGCTGGTGCTCAACAATTTGCTGCTCACTACCGCCTGCGCGACCGTGTTCATCGGCACGCTGTATCCGCTGGCGCTCGAGGTGTTGACCGGCGAGAAGATCTCGGTCGGCGCGCCGTTCTTCAATTTCACCTTCGCACCATTGTTCGTGCCGCTGTTGCTCGCGGTGCCGTTCGGGCCGCTGCTGGCCTGGAAGCGCGGCGATCTGCTCGGCGCGGCGCAGCGGCTGATGGTCGCCGGCATCGTCGCGCTGGTTGCGATGGCGCTGGTGTTGGCGTGGACCTATGGCGGCGCGACCTTGGCGCCGCTCGCGATCGGGCTTGCGGTGTTCGTGATCATGGGCGCGCTTTGCGATCTTGCCGAGCGCATCGCGCTGTTCCGGATTCCGCTGTCGCTCTCGCTGCGCCGCGCGCGCGGCTTGCCGCGTGCGACCTGGGGCACGGCCTTCGCGCATGCCGGTCTCGGCGTCGCGCTGATCGGGATCGTCTGCGAGACCACCTGGAATAGCGAATATATCGGCGCGATGAAGCCGGACGACGTCGCCCGCGTCGCCGGCTACCAGCTGCGGCTCGACGGCCTGAACCCGCGGCAGGGTCCGAACTTCCGCGAGATGGTCGCGCAATTCACCGTGACGCGTGACGGCGAGAAGGTCAGCGTGATGACGCCCTCGAAGCGCAACTTCACGACGCGCGGCGCCTCGACGACCGAGGCCGCGCTCATGACGCGCGGCGCAAGCCAGCTCTACATCTCGCTCGGCGATACCTCGGCCGACGGCGCGATCGCGGTGCGCATCTATCACAAGCCGCTGGTGCTGATGATCTGGTGGGGCCCGGTGCTGATGGCGTTCGGCGGCATGCTGTCGCTGTCCGACCGCCGCTTGCGGGTCGGCGCGCCGAAGCCCGCGAAAGCGGCGCGCGCATTGCAGGCGGCCGAGTGATGCGGTCGCGCGCGCTTGCAGCCGCCGTGCTTGCGGCGGCCCTGGTGCTCGGCGCGATGCCCGCCCGGGCGGTGCTGCCCGACGAGATCATGGCGGATCCGGCCAAGGAGGCGAGGGCGCGCGAGCTCTCCAAAGAGCTGCGCTGCATGGTCTGCCAGAACCAGTCGATCGACGATTCGGAGGCGCCGCTGGCGCGCGACCTCCGTCTTTTGGTGCGTGAACGCATCTCGGCCGGCGACAGCGACCGCCAGGTGATCGATTTCCTGGTGGCCCGCTACGGCGAATTCGTGCTGCTCAAGCCGCGCCTCAACGAGCACACGCTGCTGCTGTGGCTGACCCCGCCGCTGGCGCTTCTGCTGGGCGGTTTTGCGCTCTGGCGGCTCGGCCGGCGCAAGGCAAATCCGGCCGCCGGCGGGGCCGATTCCACCGCCGGACTGACGTCCGACGAGCAAGCGCGCCTGAAACGGCTGCTGGCGGCGGAATCCGCGCCGGACAAGCCGCTTTAGTTCCCTTTTAAGTCCTTTATTTACCTGCGCTATTCTGCCGCAGCGGCGGCCTGCTCAATTACCAAAGTTTAATTCCGCAGCCAGCGCGCTGTAAGGCTGATGACCCCATGTTCAGACCCATCAGGTGCTCGCCCCCGGCACCAATGATTCTGGCCCTGGAGATTTCAAGACATGACCGACCGTCCCGACCTCTCGACCCTTCCGTCCTACAAGGCGCCGAAGCGCTCGCTGTTCTCTGCCCGCAAACTCGCGCTGATGGCGTCGGTCGTGGCCGGCCTCGGTGCCGCCACCTATGGCTTCAGCCCCTCGCACAACCCCGCCGACCTGTTCACGACGCCCGCGCATGCGCAGGTCAATAACGAGGTCAAGAAGGTTCAGCAGCCGGTCGGGTTTGCCGACATCGTCGAGCGCGTCAAGCCGTCGGTGATCTCGGTCAAGGTCAACATTCGCGAGAAGGTCGCGAAGGATGACAGCAACAACAATGACGATTCGCCGTTCCAGCCGGGTTCGCCGATGGAGCGCTTCTTCCGCCGCTTCGGCGGTCCGGATGGCTTGCCCCCGGGCCTGCGCGGTGGACCGCGTGGCGGTGGCGTGGTGACGGGCCAGGGCTCCGGCTTCTTCATCTCGGCTGACGGCTTTGCCGTGACCAACAATCACGTCGTCGACGGCGCCGACAAGGTCGAAGTCACCACCGACGACGGCAAGACCTATTCCGCCAAGGTGATCGGCACCGATCCGCGCACCGACCTCGCGCTGATCAAGGTCGAGGGCGGCTCCAACTTCCAGTTCGCCAAGCTGTCCGAAACCAAGCCGCGCATCGGCGACTGGGTGCTGGCGGTCGGCAATCCGTTCGGCCTCGGCGGCACCGTGACCGCGGGCATCGTCTCGGCCTCCGGCCGCGACATCGGCAACGGCCCGTATGACGATTTCATCCAGATCGATGCGCCCGTGAACAAGGGCAATTCGGGTGGCCCGGCATTCGACGTGTCCGGTGAGGTGATGGGCGTCAACACGGCGATCTACTCGCCGTCCGGCGGCAGCGTCGGCATCGCGTTCTCGATCCCGGCCCAGACCGTCAAGAGTGTCGTCGCCCAGCTGAAGGACAAGGGCGCGGTCAGCCGTGGCTGGATCGGCGTCCAGATCCAGCCGGTGACCTCCGACATCGCCGACAGCCTCGGCATGAAGAAGGCCGAAGGCGCGCTGGTTGCCGAACCGCAGGCCAACGGCCCCGCGGCCAAGGCCGGCATCGAATCCGGTGACGTCATCACCGCCGTCAACGGCGAGCCGGTGAAGGATGCGCGCGAGCTCGCCCGCACCATCGGTGGCCTCGCGCCCGGCAATGCCGTGAAGCTGAACGTGCTGCACAAGGGTCAGGACAAGACCGTCAACCTCACGCTCGGCCAGCTGCCGAACAACCTGGAGGCCAAGGCTGACACTGACAAGAGCGACAAGGGCAATTCGTCCCGCGGCACCGACGTGCCGAAGCTCGGCCTCACCGTCGCGCCCGCCAACAGCGTGGCTGGCGCCGGCAAGGATGGCGTGGTCGTGACCGAAGTCGATCCCAAGAGTGCTGCCGCTGAGCGGGGCTTCAAGGAAGGCGACGTGATCCTCGAGGTCGCCGGCAAGTCCGTCGGCACCGCCGGTGAAGTGCGGGATGCGATCACCGCGGCGCGCAATGACAGCAAGAACAGCGTTCTCATGCGCGTGAAGAGCGGCGGTTCGTCGCGCTTTGTGGCAGTGCCGCTGGCGAAGGGATAACTATCTATGAGTTGGAAAGCGTCGCCGGCATCAGTCGCCCCCGCCGACGGCGCTTTCCGGGGGGCGGGCCCCTTGCTCGCTCCCTACGTTGCCTTTCGATGGAATATGCCCCCCTCTGTCGGAAGGTCTCAGGGCGGTGAGGTCCCCCAGCTTCACCGCCCACTTTTTTCAGCGCATGATTCGGAAAAGTGGAGACCGGTTTTCCCCCGCGACAAACCCGGAACGGGTTTGCGCGGAGATCATGCGCCCACGAGATTTCCGGAATATGCGCGGTCGTCTTGCATGTGCAGGCCGGCCGCGTCATGCTGACAGAGGGCCAATTCCCGTGACCGCAATCGCTCCGCAAATGCGCATCCTGATCATCGAAGACGACCGTGAGTCAGCCGACTATCTGGTCAAGGCATTCCGCGAAGTCGGCTATATCGCCGATCTCGCCTCCGATGGCGAGGAAGGGCTGTCGATGGCCGAGACCGGCGACTACGACGTGCTGGTTGTGGATCGCATGCTGCCGAAGCGTGACGGCCTGTCGCTGATCGGCAGCCTGCGCGACAAGGGCAACCGGACGCCGGTGCTGATCCTCTCGGCGCTCGGCCAGGTCGATGACCGCATCAAGGGCCTGCGCGCCGGCGGCGACGACTACCTGCCGAAACCCTATTCCTTCGCCGAGTTGCTCGCGCGCGTCGAGGTGCTGTCGCGGCGCAATGTCGGGCCGGCCGAGGAGACGACCTACCGGGTCGGCGACCTCGAGCTCGATCGGCTGTCCCACCGCGTCGCCCGCGGCAAGGACGAGCTGACCTTGCAGCCGCGCGAGTTCCGCCTGCTCGAATATCTCATGAAGCATGCCGGGCAGGTGGTGACGCGCACCATGCTGCTCGAGAATGTCTGGGACTATCATTTCGATCCGCAGACCAACGTCATCGACGTCCACATCTCGCGGCTGCGCTCCAAGATCGACAAGGGTTTTGAGCGGCCGCTGCTGCATACCATCCGCGGCGCGGGGTATATGATCCGTGACGGCATTCGGTAAACTGATCCGGACCACGGCGTTTCGGCTGACGCTGGTCTACCTGTTCCTGTTCGCGCTGTTCGCCGCCTCGCTGCTGGCTTACTTCGCCTGGAACACGCGGCGGCTGATCACCGAGCAGATCACGACGACGGTCAACGTCGAGATCAGCGAGATCACCGACATCTACAACCGCCGCGGCCTGCGCGGCCTGCTGGGCACCATGGGCAACCGTGCGCTGCGGCCGGGCGCGAATCTCTATCTGGTGACGGCGCCGAACGGGCAGATGCTCGCCGGCAATGTCGGCGCGCTGGCGCCGGGCGTGATGAGCACGCAGGGCTGGACCGAGACCGCCTATCGCCGGCTCGACGACCAGGACAAGACCGATCACCGCGCGCTGGTGCGGGTCACCCAGATGGACAACGGCTTCCGCCTGCTGGTCGGGCGCGACCTCGAGGAACGGCGGCGGCTGTTCGGCATCGTCGCCAAGGCCGCGCAATGGTCGATCCTCGTCGTCGTCGTACTCGGCATCGGCGGCGGTATCTTCGTCGCCCGCCGCGTGCTGCACCGGATCGACGCCATGACCGGCACCACCAAGCGCATCATGGCGGGCGATCTGTCCGGCCGGCTGCCGGTCGGCCGCAGCGGCGACGAGCTCGATCGCCTGGCGGAAAATCTCAACGCCATGCTCGAGCGCATCGAGGCGCTGATGACGGGGCTGAAGGAGGTCTCCGACAACATCGCCCATGACCTCAAGACGCCGCTGACGCGGCTGCGCAACCGCGCCGAGGAGGCGCTGGCGCGGTCGGGCTGCGAGGCCGACTATCGCGCGGCGCTGGAGCGGACCATCGAGGAGTCCGACGGGCTGATCCGCACCTTCAACGCCCTGTTGATGATCGCGCGTGCCGAGTCCGGCCAGGCACGCGGCAACATGGACGATTTCGACGGCGCCGATGTCGCCAACGGCATCCACGAACTGTACGAGCCGCTGGCCGAGGACGACGGCATGACGCTGCAGGTGAAGACCATGCCGGCGCCGATTCACGGCAACCGCGAATTGATCAGCCAGGCGGTCGCCAACCTGGTCGAGAATGCCATCAAATACGGCAAGCCCGACGCCAGCGTGCAGCCGCTCAATGCGGATGCGCGGGAGATCCTGATCGAGGCGCGGCGCGAGGGCGATCAGGTCCTGCTCAGCGTCACCGACCACGGCCCGGGCATTCCCGAGGCCGACCGCAAGCACGCGGTCGAGCGCTTCGTCCGGCTTGAGGCGAGCCGCACCTTACCCGGTTCCGGTCTCGGCCTCAGCCTGGCCTCGGCGGTCGCCACGCTTCATGGCGGCGAGCTCAGGCTCGGCGACGCCCATCCGGGGCTGGTCGCCACCCTGGTGTTGCCCGCGCGGGCGGGCGGCAGTGACAGGCTTGCGGCTCAAACGCAGGATGTGCCACAGAAGGCGGCATGAATGCCGCCGCGCCGGGAAACGCGGATCGACATCGTCTGGCCGCGCGGTTCGCGGACGGACCGCGTGTCGCCGCGCCCGTATCCGCCGATCAGCGCCTGACCGACTGGTTCGCCGAGCTCGAGCCGGCGCAATCGGCCGCGCTCAATGCGTTGCTCGAACATCCGTTCGCACGGGACATCCTGCGCGGCATCGCCGAGTTTTCGCCCTATTTGTTCGAGCTCGCCCGCGCCGACGCCGCGCGGCTGATCCGGATCCTGTCATGCGACCCGGAGTCGCATCTTGTCGGCCTGATCGAGACGACGTCGCGCGAGGTGCTCGCCGCCGGCAGCGAGGCCGACGTGATGGTTCTGCTTCGCCGCATGAAGGCGGAGGCCGCGCTGATGATCGCGCTGTGCGACATCGGCGGCGTCTGGCCGGTGATGCGGGTGACGGCGGCGCTGACCGACATCGCGGTGAATTCGGTGCAATCGGCGCTGCGATATTTGTTCCGGCAGGAAGTGGCCCGCGGCCGGATGACCGCCGCCGATCCCGATCACCCCGAGGCAGGTTCGGGCCTGATCGTGCTCGCGATGGGCAAGATGGGGGCCGGCGAGCTGAACTATTCCAGCGACATCGACCTGATCGTGTTCTTCGATCGCGCGGCCACTTCGCTCGCCGAGGACATCGAGCCGCAGCCGTTCTTCGTGCGCGTCACCCAGGCGATGGCGCGGATGCTGCAGCAGCGCTCGGGCGACGGCTACGTGTTCCGGGTCGATCTCAGGCTGCGGCCGGACCCGGCCTCGACCCAGGTCGCGATCTCGACCGACGCGGCTTTGCATTATTACGAGCGCGAGGGACGCACCTGGGAGCGCGCCGCTATGATCAAGGCGCGGCCCTGCGCCGGCGATCCGAAGGCCGGCGAGGCGCTGATCGTCGAGCTCGCGCCCTTCGTCTGGCGCAAGCATCTGGATTTTGCCGCGCTTGCCGATGTCCACGACATGAAGCGGCAGATGCAGACCTATCGCGGCCAGAGCGAGATCTCGGTCGAGGGCCATAACGTCAAGGTCGGCCGCGGCGGCATCCGCGAGATCGAGTTCTTCGCCCAGACCCAGCAGCTGATCGCCGGCGGCCGCCATCCGGAGTTGCGGGTGCGGCCGACGCTGGAGGCGCTCAACGTGCTCGCCAACAGCAACTGGATCACCTTTGAGGCGCGCGACGAGCTGACGACGGCCTATGAATTCCTGCGCCGGGTCGAGCACCGCCTGCAGATGATCGCCGACGAGCAGACCCATTCGCTGCCCGAAGCGCCTGAGGACGTCGAGCGCTTTGCGCATTTCTTCGGCTACGAGAATCGCGAGGCCTTCGCCAGGGATTTGCTCGGCCAGCTCAAGATCGTGCAGAACCATTATGGCAAGCTGTTCGAGGGCGACGATCCGACCGGCACCGCGAAGCTGCCGGATATCGACTACGGCGCCGGGCCCGAGGATGCCCGCCTGATCGAGCATCTCGCCAATCTCGGCTTCAAGAAGCCCATTGCGGTTGCCGGCACCGTGCAGCAGTGGATCGAGGGCGATTATCGCGCGCTGCGCGTCGAGGCGACGCGCGCTGCGTTCCTGGAATTCATTCCCGGCCTGATCGACGGCCTCGCGAATGCCGAGGAGCCGGATGATGCGGTGGCGGCGTTCGACCGTTTCCTCGGCGCGCTGCAGCGGGGCGGGCGGCTGATCTCGCTGCTCAGCCAGAACCGCGATTTCGTCGCGCTGGTGGCGCTGATCCTCGGCGCGGCACCGCGGCTCGGCGACATGCTGGCGCGGCAGCCGCAGATCATGGACGGCCTGGTCGATCCGCGCTTCTTCGGCGCGATGCCGGACAAGAAGGAACTGTCGGCGCGGCTCGCCGCCACGCTGCAGGATGCGTCGTCCTACGAGGATTTCCTCGATCGTCTGCGATTGTTCGGCCAGGAGAGCCTGTTCCTGATCGGCACGCGGATCCTGTCCGGCACGGTGTCGGCGCAGCACGCCAGCACCGCCTTTGCCGATGTGGCCGAGGGCATCGTCCACACCGTGCACGGCCTCGTCACCGACCAGTTCGCCGCGCAATATGGCCGGATCAAGGGGCAGGAGACCGCGATCGTCGCGATGGGCCGGCTCGGCAGCCGCGAGATGACGGCGTCCTCCGACCTCGATTTGATTCTGCTGTACGATTTCGACAGCGAGGCGCCGGATTCCGACGGCGAGCGCTCGCTGCACGGCGCGCAGTATTTTGCCCGCTTCACCCAGCGTCTGATCAGCGCCTTCACGACCCGGACCAATTATGGCGTGCTCTACGAGGTCGACATGCGGCTGCGCCCGTCGGGGCGCGCCGGCCCGGTCGCCTCGCGGATCGATTCATTCTCCGACTACCAGGAGCGCGAGGCCTGGACCTGGGAGCACATGGCGCTGACGCGCGCCCGCGTGATCTCGTCGTCGCCTGAGTTCCGCGAGAAGATCGAGGCGATCATCCGCAGCGTGCTGACCCGGCCGCGCGATGCGGCGTCGACCGCGGCCGACGTTGCCGACATGCGACGCGCGATCGCGCTGGAGAAGGGCGAGGACGATGTCTGGGATCTCAAGCTCGCCGCCGGCGGGCTCGTCGACATCGATTTCATCGCGCAATATCTCCAGCTCGCGCATGCCGCGGTGAAGCCGGAAATCCTCAGCGTCTCCACGCTGCAGGTGCTCGACAATGCCGCCAAGCTCGGCCTGCTCGGCCAGTCCGAGGCCGAGATCCTGCGCTCGGCGGCGCGGCTCTATCATGACCTGACGCAGATCCTGCGCCTCTGCGTCACCGGCAAGTTCAATCCGGAGACCGCGGGCGAAGACCTGCTGCGCGTGATGGCGCGGGCCGGGGACACGCCGGATTTCTCCGCCCTGGAAGCCCGCCTGCGCGAGACCCAGAGCGAGGTGCGCCGCGTCTTCAACACGATCGTGGGCGGCGGGTAGCATACTGCGTAGGCTGGGTTAGCGACTTGCCCGCCGTGGCTCAACGAGCGAAGACGAAAGCGCCTCCAGCTAACCTACGGTGTTGAGCCCGTCATCCTGAGGTGCGAGCTCTTGCGAGCCTCGAAGGATGCACGGCCACAGTCGGGCCGTCGACCCTTCGAGACGGCCGCGTTGCGGCCTCCTCAGGGTGACGGTGAGGAAAGGCGCTCGCGTTACTCGCTACGCCTGCTGCTTCAGCTTCTGCAGGGCATCGCGGACGTCGGGATCGAGGCCGGTGCCACCGGCGTCGAGATGGGCGAAGATCTGCTTGCGCATCCGCGGGTCCCAGAACTTCCAGATGTGCTCGGAAATGCCCTGCACGGCGCGGTCGCGCCCCTGGCTCTGGAAGAATTTTCCGATCTGGTTCGCCATATAGACCAGTCTGTCAGGCGACGACGACATAAGCGGACTCCTTGCCGGCCACCGCGCCTGTGACGCGTTCCGGATGCGTAAAGACTTCAAATCCATCGGCGCGAGCGATCGCGGCGAGCGTGATGCCGGCGGCATCCGCCATCCGGACCGCGAGCGCGGTCGGCGCCGACACCGCGGCGATCAGCGGCGCGCCGATCGCGGCGGTCTTCTGCACCATTTCGACCGAAACGCGGCTGGTCAGCAGCACCATGCCTTCGCCGGCTATGATCTTGTCGCGGGCCAGCGCGCCGGCGAGCTTGTCCAGCGCATTGTGGCGGCCGACGTCCTCCCGCAGCGCCACGATGCCGCGCGCGGCCGTCCAGAACGCCGCGGCGTGCACGGCGCGGGTCTGGTGGTTGATCTCCTGCAGCGGCGCGACCGCCGCCACCGCCGCCATGATCTCGCGCGGCGAGAAGACGCGGCCCGCTTGCACCACCGCGGTTGGCCGAACCGCCTCGCTGATGGAATCGAGCCCGCACAGGCCGCAGCCGGTCGGGCCGGCGATGTTGCGCCGCCGCTCCGCGATCCGCTCGGCCTTGTCGGCCTTCAGCCACATCCGGAGCTCGATGCCGTCATCGAGCTCGACGATGTCGAGGTTCTCGATCTCGTCGGCCGATTGCACGATGCCTTCGCTCAGGCTGAAGCCAACCGCGAAGTCGCCGAGGTCCTCGGGCGAGCCCATCATCACGGCGTAGGTGCCGCCATTATAGGTCAGCGCCAGCGGCGTCTCCTCCGGGATCAGGCGCGCGCCGTCGCTGAAGACGCCGTCGCGCCAGACCTTCCGTATCGCCTTGTGGACGGGTTCGCGCATCGCTACTCCGCGGCTTCCACCACCGGCGCGATGCGGCGCGAATGGCGGGCCTGCTCGTCATAGGCCTTCTGCCAGTCGGACGGACCGTTCGACGGCGAGATCTGCACGGCCGTCACCTTATACTCCGGACAGTTGGTCGCCCAGTCCGAGAAATCGGTCGTAATGACGTTGGCCTGGGTGTCCGGGTGGTGGAAGGTGGTGTAGACCACGCCCGGTGCCACGCGGTCGGTGATCTCGGCGCGCAGCGTCGTCTCGCCGGCGCGGCTCGCCAGCCGCACCCAGTCGCCGTCGCGCACGCCGCGCTGTTCGGCGTCGTGCGGATGGATCTCCAGCCGGTCCTCGGCGTGCCACACCACGTTCTCGGTGCGGCGGGTCTGCGCGCCGACATTGTACTGGCTGAGGATGCGGCCGGTGGTGAGCAGCAGCGGATAGCGCGGGCCGGTGCGTTCGTCGGTCGCGATATATTCGGTGAGGATGAACTTGCCCTTGCCGCGCACGAAGCCGCCGATGTGCATCACCGGGGTGCCTTCCGGCGCCTTTTCGTTGCAGGGCCACTGCACCGAGCCGAGCTCGTCGAGCCTGGCATACGACACGCCCGCGAAGGTCGGCGTCAGCGCGGCGATCTCGTCCATGATCTCGGATGGATGGGTATAGTTCATCTCAAAGCCCATCGCCTTGCCGAGCATGATCGTCACCTCCCAGTCGGCATAGCCGTTGAGCGGCGTCATCACCTTGCGGACGCGCTGGATGCGGCGTTCGGCATTGGTGAAGGTGCCGTCCTTCTCGAGGAAGGTCGAGCCGGGCAGGAAGACGTGGGCGTAGTTCGCGGTCTCGTTCAGGAAGAGATCGTGGACGATCACGCATTCCATCGCCGACAGCGCCGCCACCACGTGCTTGGTGTTGGGGTCGGACTGCAGGATGTCCTCGCCCTGCACGTAGAGCCCCATGAAGCTGCCTTCGATGGCGGCATCGAACATGTTCGGGATGCGCAGGCCCGGCTCGTTGTTGAGCTTGACGTTCCACATCGCCTCGAACTGCTCGCGTACCGCATCGCCGGCGATGTGGCGGTAGCCGGGCAGCTCGTGCGGGAACGAGCCCATGTCGCAGGAGCCCTGCACGTTGTTCTGGCCGCGCAGCGGATTCACGCCGACGCCGGGCCGGCCGATATTGCCGGTCGCCATCGCGAGGTTGGCGATCGCGATCACCGTGGTCGAGCCCTGGCTGTGCTCGGTGACGCCGAGCCCGTAATAGATCGCGCCGTTGCCGCCGGTGGCGTAGATCCGTGCCGCCTCGCGCAGGTCCTTGGGATCGACGCCGGTCATGATCGCGGTCGCCTCGGGGCTGTACTTCTCCTGGGCGACGAAGGCCGCCCATTCCTCGAACTCGCTCCAGTCGCAGCGTTCGCGCACGAAGGTCTCGTTGACCAGCGATTCGGTGACGATGACGTGGGCGAGCGCCGTGACCACCGCGACGTTGGTGCCGGGCATCAGCGGCAGATGCAGCGCCTTCACATGCGGCGATTCCACCATCTCGGTGCGGCGCGGATCGATCACGATCAGCCTGGCGCCCTGGCGCAGCCGCTTCTTCAGCCGCGAGGCGAACACCGGATGGGCGGAAGCCGGGTTGGCGCCAATGATCAGCACGACGTCGGTGTCCTCCACCGAGTCGAAATCCTGGGTGCCGGCCGAAGTTCCAAAGGTCTGCGACAGGCCGTAGCCGGTCGGCGAATGGCACACGCGGGCGCAGGTGTCGACATTGTTGTTGCCGAAGCCGGCGCGGATCAGCTTCTGCACCAGATAGGTTTCTTCATTGGTGCAGCGTGACGAGGTGATGCCGCCGACCGCGTCGCGGCCGTATTTCTGCTGGATACTCCTGAACTTCGCGGCGGCGAAATTCAAGGCTTCGTCCCACGACACTTCCTGCCAGGGATCCTCGATCCGCTCGCGGATCATCGGCTTCAGGATGCGCTCCTTGTGGGTGGTGTAGCCCCAGGCGAAGCGGCCCTTGACGCAGGAATGGCCGCGGTTGGCCTTGCCGTCCTTCCACGGCACCATGCGCACCACTTCCTCGCCGCGCATCTCGGCCTTGAAGGCGCAGCCGACGCCGCAATAGGCGCAGGTGGTGACGACCGAGTGTTCGGGCTGGCCGATCTCGATCACGGATTTCTCGGTCAGCGTCGCGGTCGGGCAGGCCTGCACGCAGGCGCCGCAGGACACGCATTCCGAGCCGAGGAAGCCTTCGTTCATGCCGGGCGAGACCCGGCTGTCGAAGCCGCGGCCGGAGATCGTCAGCGCGAAGGTGCCTTGCACTTCCTCGCAGGCGCGCACGCAGCGCGAGCAGACGATGCACTTCGAGGGGTCGTAGGTGAAGTACGGATTGGACTCGTCCTTCGGCATCCAGTTGTCGTTTTCGTAGCCGTGCGATTTGGCGAAGACGTGGTTCTCACCTTCATAGCCGTAGCGCACGTCGCGCAGGCCGACCGCGCCCGCCATGTCCTGCAATTCGCAGTCGCCGTTCGCCGCGCAGGTCAGGCAGTCCAGCGGGTGGTCGGAGATGTAGAGCTCCATCACGCCCTTGCGCAGCTTCTTCAGCCGCTCGCTCTGGGTGTGCACGACGAGGCCGGGCATCACCGGCGTCGTGCAGGAGGCCGGCGTGCCGGCGCGGCCCTCGATCTCGACGAGGCAGAGCCGGCAGGAGCCGAAGGCGTCGACCATGTCGGTCGCGCAGAGCTTTGGAATCTGGGTGCCGGCTTCCATCGCCGCGCGCATGATCGAGGTGCCCTCGGGCACCGTGATCTGATTGCCGTCGATGGTCAGCGTGACCATCGTTTCGGATTTGGACTTGGGCGTGCCGAAATCGATTTCGTGGATCAGCGACATCGTGATTTCCTTGCTATTCCGCGGCCTGCAGGCGGGCCGGTGCGGGACCTAGATCTCCGCCAAAATCTTCCCGGAAGTGTTTCAATGCACTCATCACGGGGTAGGGCGTGAAGCCGCCGAGTGCGCACAGCGAGCCGAATTTCATGGTGTTGCAGAGGTCTTCGACAACCGCGAGGTTTTCCGCCACGCGTTCGCCATTGATGATCTTGTTGATGGTCTCGACGCCGCGGGTCGAGCCGATCCGGCACGGCGTGCACTTGCCGCAGGATTCGACGGCGCAGAATTCCATCGCAAAGCGGGCCTGCTTCGCCATGTCGACGCTGTCGTCGAACACCACGATCCCGCCATGGCCGATCAGGCCGTCACGCGCGGCGAACGCCTCATAGTCGAACGGCGTGTCGAACAGCGCGCGCGGGAAGTAGGCCCCGAGCGGGCCGCCGACCTGAACCGCGCGCACCTCGCGTCCGGTGAAGGTGCCGCCGCCGATCTCGTCGACGAGTTCGCCGAGCGTGACGCCGAACGCGGTCTCGAACAGCCCGCCATATTTGATGTTGCCGGCGAGCTGGATCGGCATCGTGCCGCGCGAGCGGCCCATGCCGAAATCGGCGTAGGCCTTGGCGCCGTTGTCGAGGATGAAGGGGATCGCCGCGAACGACAGCACGTTGTTGATCACGCTCGGGCGGCCGAACAGGCCCTTATGCGCCGGCAGCGGCGGCTTGGCCCGCACGATGCCGCGGCGGCCCTCGAGGCTTTCCAGCAGCGAGGTTTCTTCGCCGCAGACATAGGCGCCGGCGCCCACCCGCACCTCGAGATCGAATTCATGGGCGGAGCCGCCGATGCGCTTGCCGAGCAAGCCGGCGCGGCGGGCGGCCACGATCGCCGCGTTCATCGCTTCGACCGCGTGCGGATATTCCGAGCGGATGTAGATGTAGCCCTTGGTGGCGCCTACTGTGATACCTGCGATCGTCATGCCCTCGATCACGACGAAGGGGTCGCCTTCCATGATCATGCGGTCGGCGAAGGTGCCGCTGTCGCCTTCGTCGGCGTTGCAGACGATGTATTTGCGGTCGGCGCTGGCCTGCGCCACGGTCTTCCACTTGATGCCGGTGGGGAAGCCGGCGCCGCCGCGGCCGCGCAGACCGGACGTCGTGACGTCGGCGAGGATCTGGTCGGAGGTCAGCGTCAGCGCCCGCTCCAGGCCCTTGTAGCCGCCATGGGCGCGGTAGTCGTCGACCGAGCGCGGATCGATCACGCCGCAGCGGGCGAAGGTCAGCCGGGTCTGGCGCTTCAGCCAGGGAATTTCGTCCGTGACACCAAGCCGCAGCGCGTGCTGGCCGCTGCTGGCCATCGCGTCGAGCAGGGACGGGACGTCCGCCGGGCTGATTGGGCCGAACGCGACGCGGCCTTGTGCGGTCGCCAGTTCGACCATCGGCTCCAGCCAATAGAGTCCGCGCGAACCGGTCCTGACGATCTCGATCGGCATGCCGCGTCCTGCTGCGGCCTGCTCGAAGGCGAGGGCGACATCGTCGGCGCCGACGGCAACCGCGCCGGCGTCGCGGGGAATGAAGATTCGCATCGTCATCGCTGTGCCTCCGCGACCAGCGCGTCGATCCGCGCTTCATCGAGCCGGCCGACCACGCGGCCGTCCAGCATTGCCGACGGCGCGGTGGCGCACAGCCCGAGGCAGTAGATCGGCTCCAGCGTCACGCGGTCATCCGCCGTGGTATGCCCCAGGGCAACGCCGAGCCTGGCCTCCGCGCGCGCCGCCAGCGCGTCGCCGCCGGCGGCCTGGCAGGCCTCGGCGCGGCACAGCTTGAGGACGTGGCGTCCGGCAGGCTGCTTCCGGAAATCATGGTAGAAGGTGAACACGCCGTGCACCTCGGCGCGCGACAAATTGAGCGCCTCCGCCACCATCGGGATCGCGGGCTCTGGCACGTAGCCGAAGGCTTCCTGCAGCGCGTGCAGGATCACCAGCGTGGCGCCTTCAAGCCCGGCGTGCTCGGCGATGATTTCAGCGCCGCGCGCCTTGTCCCAAGGTTCGTATCCCACCGTCATCAGCGCTTCTCACGATCAGTTTTTTGCTTCGCACATGAGAGTTGGAATCCTTCGAAACATCAATAAAGCTGTCTCATGCGGCGATTGCGAAACGCGATTAATAGCGTTGCCGAATGGATCGATGCGGGATCGCAATAATGTTCTGGAATCACGCACTTCCGGGGCGCTTTGGATTTCGAGATCGCACCCGGATCGTGCTACCTATGGACGTGTTGGGCTGCCGCTTGGGGCGCCGTTTTCCGAAGGGATTTGAACCTTGATCGACAAGCTGGAACTTCTGCTGGCGCTGGCCAAGGAGCGGCATTTTGGCCGGGCCGCGGAGGCGTGCGGCGTCACCCAGCCGACGATGTCGACCAGTCTCAAGCAGCTCGAGGAAATCCTCGGCGTCATGCTGGTGCAGCGCGGATCCCGCTTCCAGGGCTTTACGCCGGAAGGGGAGCGGACGCTGGACTGGGCGCGGCGCATCGTCGGCGATGCGCGCGCGATGAAGCAGGAGATCAACAGCCTCAAGGACAAGCTGTCGGGCGAGATCCGGATCGCGGCGATCCCGACTGCGCTCGGCATGGTGGCGGCGCTGACCACGCCGTTCCGGGCGCGCCATCCCGATGTGCGTTTCCGGATCCAGTCGTGCACGTCGGCCGACGTGCTCGGTCTGCTCGAGAATCTCGAGGTCGATGCCGGGTTGACCTATATCGAGAACGAGCCGATCGGCAAGGTCCGCACCATCCCGCTCTACAATGAGAGCTATCGCTTGCTGACCGCGCCGGACGCGATGTTCGGCGACCGCAAGCAGGTGACGTGGAAGGAAGTCGGCACCGTGCCGCTCTGTCTGCTCACGCCCGACATGCAGAACCGCCGCATCATCGATCGCGCGCTGACCTCGGTCGGCGCGGAGGCGACGCCGACGCTGACGTCGAATTCGCTGCTCGTGCTCTACACCCATGTGAAGACCGGCCGTTGGGCCAGCGTGATGCCGGCCAAGCTTGCCGAGACGCTTGGCCTTGCGGATGCCGTGCGCAGCATTCCGATCGTCGATCCGGTCGTGGACTACAGCATTGGCCTCGTAATCCCGCAGCGCGATCCGATGACGCCGCTGATCGCAGCCCTGGTGCAGGTCGCACGCGAGGTCGCGCCGACGCTGGAGAGCGCGTAGCTCCCGGCATTCTCCCGCGGCCGTTCCGCCACGGTTCCGGCACAGCAGCAAGCGACCACGCGTTGTGTGCGTGCGTTGAAGCAAGTCCTGGTGTTCAGCCGCCGGACAATCTTCGCTTGCTCGCAGCAAAGATGGAACTCAGCGCCGGCTCGGCGGTTGCATTGCGGCGTCCCGGTCAGCGAGCAGGAGCTGCTTTGAATCGTCGCCAGTTACTCCACGGATCGGCCGTATTGCCGACACTCATGTTCTTGCCACAGCGCCAGGCCGCCGCCGCAGCGAGCGCGACGGACGCACCCTTCAACCCCGCCATGGTCAGGGAGCTTGCGCGCAATCTCGCCAGCAAGTCGTTCGAGGCGCCGGACGAGAAGTTGCCGAACGGCCTGACGGACCTGAACTACGACCAGTACCGCACGATCCGCTTCACGTCCGAGCGCGCGCTGTGGCGCGGCGCGAAGCTGCCGTTCGAGGCGCAGTTCTTCCACCGCGGCTTCTTCTACAAGAACAAGGTCAATATCTTCGAGGTCGCCGACGGCAAGGTCAGCGAAGTCAAATACAGCAAGGACATGTTTTCGTTCGGCGAGACCGTGCCTGACTTCACCGAGACCGACCTCGGCTTTGCCGGCTTTCGGATCCACGCGCCAATCAACAAGCCGGACTATTACGACGAGGTCTGCGTCTTCCTCGGCGCGAGCTATTTCCGCGCCGTCGCCAAGGACGAGACCTACGGCCTGTCGGCGCGCGGCCTGTCGATCGATACCGGCGAGGCCAAGGGCGAGGAGTTTCCGTTCTTCAAGGCGTTCTGGCTCGAGCGCCCGGTGCCCAACGCGACTTCGCTGGTCATTCACGCCTTGCTCGACAGCAAGAGCTGCGCGGCGAGCTATCGGTTCACGATCAGGCCTGGAGCGACCACGGCGTTCGATGTCGAGGCATCGCTCTATCCGCGTGCCGATCTCGAGCATGCCGGCCTTGCGCCGATGACAAGCATGTTCTTCTTCGGGCCCAACGATCGCAACGAGGTCGACGACTTCAGGCCGTCCGTGCACGATTCCGACGGGCTTGCGATCTACAACGGCAAGGGCGAGAGCCTGTGGCGCCCGCTGAGCAATCCGCGCGACCTCCAGATCAGCACGTTCCAGGACGTCAATCCGCATGGCTTCGGGCTGATGCAGCGCGAGAAGAATTTCTTCGCCTATCAGGACATCGAATCGCGCTTCGAGAAGCGTCCGAGCCTGTGGGTCGAGCCGATCGGCGACTGGGGCGAGGGCGCGGTCATTTTGTTCGAGATTCCGACCAAGGAAGAGATCCACGACAACATCGCCGCGTTCTGGCGGCCGAAGGCGCCGCTCAAGGCCAAAAGCGAGACCAATTTCACCTATCGCCTGCATTGGGGGCCGGACGCGCCGAAGCCGCATTCGCTCGCGCGCTTCACGCGCAGCGGCATCGGCGCCCATGGCGAGAACAGCAAGCTGTTCGTGCTCGACCTGTTAGGGGACAATCTGAAGGGGATCGATCCCAATAGCGTCAAGGGCGTCGTGACGGCCGAGAAGTCCGAGATCACGAACGTCGTCACGCAGCCGAATCCGAATACCGGCGGATGGCGGCTCAGCTTCCAGTGCGCCGTCAAGAAGGACCCGATCGAGCTGCGTGCGCATCTGGCGCAGGATGACAAGCCGCTCTCCGAGATCTGGGTCTATCGATGGGCGCCATAATCACGTCGCCTCAGTCCGACGTCGCCACGGCGGCCGACGGCTTCCTGCCACAAGAGAGCCCGCTTGCAATGTCGGCGGCCGATCTTGGCCGGCCGCCGCATGCGGTGAGCAAGCCGGTGTCGGTCGGCGCGGGCATGTTCATGCGCCGCGCGTTCGTCCTGCTGTTGACGGCGGCGCTGACCGGTGCCGGCGCCTACGAGATGTACATGGTGGTCCAGGTCGGCGGCGTGACGATCATGGAAGGCATGGTGCTGGTGCTGTTCGTCGCGCTGCTCGCCTGGATCGCGTTTTCGTTCGCATCGGCGCTCGCCGGCTTTTTCGCTCTGCTTCGGCGCAACGGCAACGCCCTGCCGATCCGCGACGATGGTCCGTTGCCGCAACTCGCGAGCCGGACCGCGGTGCTGCTCCCGACCTACAACGAGAATCCGCATCAATTGATGGCGCGCCTGCACGCCATCTACGAGTCCGTCGAGGCGACCGGGCAGGGCGACAGCTTCGACTGGTTCGTGCTCAGCGACACCCGCGATCCCGATATCTGGATCGCCGAGGAACGGGCGTTCCTCGAACTGTGCGAGGCCTGCGGCGCGCAGCGGCTGTTCTACCGGCATCGCGCCGACAATACGGCGCGCAAGTCCGGCAATGTCGGCGAGTGGATCACGCGGTTCGGCGGCGCATATCGGTTCATGATCGTGCTCGACGCCGACAGCCTGATGTCGGGCGACACCATGGTGCGGATGGTGCACGCGATGGAGACCAATCCGCAGGCGGCGCTGCTGCAGACGCTGCCGGTCATCGTCAACGCGCGCAGCCTGTTCAGCCGCCTGCAGCAGTTTGCCGGCCGGCTCTACGGACCGATGGTCGCCGCCGGCGTTGCGTGGTGGCACGGCTCCGAGGGCAATTATTGGGGGCACAATGCCATCATCAGGATCGAGGCATTTGCGCAGCAGGCGGGCCTGCCCGAGCTCTCCGGACGCAAGCCGTTCGGCGGACATATCCTGAGCCACGACTTTGTCGAGGCGGCGCTGATGCGGCGCGCCGGCTGGGGCATCTACATGGCGCCGATGCTCGGCGGCAGCTTTGAGGAGGTGCCGCCGTCGCTATTGGATTTTGCCGCGCGCGACCGGCGCTGGTGCCAGGGCAATCTGCAGCATCTCGCCGTGCTGAGGACGCGCCGGCTGCACTGGATCTCGCGGCTGCATTTCATGACCGGGATCGGCTCCTACATCACCGCGCCGCTCTGGCTGTCGTTCCTGCTGCTCGGAATCCTGATCTCGTTGCAGGCGCGCTTCATTCGCCCCGAATATTTTCCGAAGGGTTTTTCGCTGTTCCCTAACTGGCCGGCGCAGGACCCGGTGCTCGCGGCCTGGGTGTTCGGCCTCACGATGGCGCTGCTGATCGTGCCGAAGCTGCTCGGTTTCCTCCTGTTGCTGACACGGTCGGACGTGCGCCGGCAATTCGGCGGCGGCTTCCGGGCGTTGACGGGCATGCTCGCCGAGGTGCTGATCTCGGCGATGATCGCGCCGGTCATGATGGTGTTCCAGTCGATCGCCGTCGTCGAGATCCTGCTCGGCCGGGACGCCGGCTGGCAGACACAGCGGCGCGACGACGGCGCGGTCGAGCGGCGGGAGCTCTATCGGAAGTACGGCGTTCCCACCGCCTGCGGTGTCGCGATGGCGATCAGCGCCTGGGCGGTGTCGCTGCCGCTGCTGCTGTGGATGTCGCCGGTGATCATCGGCCTGTTGTTTGCGATCCCGATCGGCGCCTGGACCGCCAGGCCCGCGATGCACGCGCTGTTCGTGACGCCGGAGGAGGTGAAACCGCCGCGCGTGCTGGTCCGCGCCAATGAGCTGGCGGCGTCGCCGGCACCCGCATCGGCCCCCGCGCTCGCGACGTTGCGGCAGGATTCCGACCTGCTGCATCGCCATCTCTCGTCGCTGCCGCCGGCGCGGCGCGGCGGTCCGGGCGAGATCGATCTTCACCTCGCGGTGGCGCGGGCGCGGATCGAGGCAAGCGACAGCTTCGACCAGGCAGTCCGCCATCTCACGCCTCGCGAGACGCTGGCCGTGCTCGGTGATGCCGCGCTGCTGGAAGGAGTGCTTGCGAAGTAGTGTGGGGGCTCAGGCCGCTTCCGGCAGCTTCGTCTGCAGGGACCGCGGATCGCGCGGCAGCGTGACGCGCACGACGGTGCCGACGCCGAGCCTGGAGCGCAGCCGCATCGAGCCGCCGTGCAGATTGGTGAGCGAGCGCGCGATCGCAAGTCCGAGACCGGAGCCCTGGTAGCTCTTGGTGAGCTGGCTCTCGACTTGCTCGAACGGCTTGCCGAGCCGGCGCAGCGATTCCGGCGCGATGCCGATGCCGCTGTCGGCGATCAGGAGCACGATCGAGTCGTCCAGCATCTGGCCGCGCACCAGCACGCGGCCGTGGTCGGGCGTGAACTTCACCGCATTGGAGAGCAGGTTGACGATGATCTGCTTGACCGCGCGGCGGTCGGCGACGACCGAGATCGTGCTTTCGATATCCGATTCCAGCGACAATCGCTTGTGCTCGGCGCGGCCGGAGACCACCCGGAGCGACTCCGCGAGGATACCGGAGAGGTCGAGCGGCTCCATGTCGAACTTCATGCGGCCGGCCTCGATCTTGGACATGTCGAGAATGTCGTTGATGACCTCGAGCAGGTATTTCCCCGACGTCAGGATGTCGTGGCAGTACTCCGCGTACTTGTCCGAGCCGAGCGTGCCGAACAGGCCGCTGCCCATGATCTCGGAGAAGCCGATGATGGCGTTGAGCGGCGTGCGCAGCTCATGACTCATATTGGCGAGGAACTTCGACTTCGCGGCGTTGGCGTCCTCGGCGCGGGTTTTTTCCTGCGAGTATTTTTCGGCGAGGTCGGCGAGCTCGACGGCCTGCCGTTCCAGCTCGGCTTGCGAGCGCTGCAGGTCGATCACGGTGGCGCGCAGGCGCAGGTCGTTGTCGACCAGCTTCTGC
This sequence comes from Bradyrhizobium sp. UFLA01-814, assembly GCF_046718885.1. Taxonomy (NCBI): domain Bacteria; kingdom Pseudomonadati; phylum Pseudomonadota; class Alphaproteobacteria; order Hyphomicrobiales; family Nitrobacteraceae; genus Bradyrhizobium; species Bradyrhizobium sp. UFLA01-814. Next base: position 120,732 of record NZ_JAQOSR010000005.1, read on the forward strand.
TCGTGCGCCTTGATGCGGGTGATGTCGGTGCCGACGGAGACGTAGCCGCCGTCCTTGGTGCGGCGCTCGCTGATGTGCAGCCAGCTGCCGTCGTCGAGCTGGGCCTCGAAGGTGCGGGCGCCGGGCGCCGGCACGCCGCTCTCGTGCAGGCGGGTACGCACCTCGGGCATGCTGCCGACCTCGATCACGGTCTCGTAGGAGGTGCCGGGGCTGACGGCGGAATCGGGCAGCTTGTGCAGCCGCTGGAAGTGCGAGTTGCAGAGCACGAGGCGGTCGTCGGCATCCCACAGCACGAAGGCCTCCG